>REDM01000271.1 GCA_007693485.1 Spirochaetaceae bacterium | reverse complement strand
CTCCCAACCCCTCCGTTTCGTTCTTCGTCCGCTGCGAGCGTGAAGAGCAGGTGGAGCGTATCTGGGAGTTGCTCTCCCCCGACGGAAGCGTGCTGATGCCGCTCGGTGCGTATCCGTTCAACCAACGCTACGGCTGGATCGAGGACCGGTTTGGTGTCTCGTGGCAGCTCATCGTTGCACCGCCGTCGCCGCGGATCGTTCCCTGTCTGCTCTTCGTCGGCAACGTCTGTGGAAAGGCCGAAGAAGCGATGAAGTTCTACGCCTCGGTTTTTGAGAACTCAACCGTCGGCGAAATCGCCCGCTACGGCGCCGATCAGCCGCCCGACCGCGAAGGCACCGTGATGTACGGCGAGGTTCGTCTCGCAGGACAGACGGTGATTGCCATGGACAGCGCCCAGGATCACGCCTTCACCTTCACCGAGGGGGGATCTCTGATCGTGGACGCAACCAGCCAGCGCGAGATTGATTCCGTGTGGAGCGCACTCTCAGCGGTCCCCGAAGCCGAGCAGTGCGGTTGGCTCAAGGATCGCTACGGCCTCTCCTGGCAGATCGTACCCGAGTCGGAGATGAACCGGATGCTGCAAGACCCCGACGAAGAGCGCGTCGTCCGCGTCCTGAACGCCATGTTCCCGATGAAGAAGATCGATCTCGCCGAACTCAGGCGCGCGGCGGGGTTCGCCACGGAAGCGTGATTTCTGTATGATTGCTCTCGTCAGAGAGGCGAAACGTGACCCTTTCCATACGCCCACTCACGCCGGACGACGAACCCTTTCTGTGGGAGATGCTCTTCCAGGCGATCCACGTTCCCGACGGACACCCGCCGCTGTCTCGTGAAGTACTGAATCTGCCCGAGCTGGCCCGGTACGTGCGGGGGTGGGGACGAGAAGGGGATTGCGGCTTTCTCGCCGCGGCCGGGAAGCCCATCGGCGAGCCGGTCGGCGCGGTCTGGCTGCGCGTTCTCGGCGGTGAAGACCGCGGCTTCGGGTACGTCGCGGAGGACACCCCCGAGTTGTCGATTGCGCTGCTACCCGAGTTCCGCGATCGGGGAATTGGTACGCAGTTGCTCAGTCGATTGTTTGCCGCTCCGTGCGGCGACACCCCCGTTTCGCTCAGCGTTTCCACAGACAATCCGGCCGTGCGGCTCTACCGGCGATTCGGGTTCGAGGTGGTGGGTGAGAGCGGGGACTCGCTCACCATGCTACGCTCGGCGAATTCCTGACCTCACATCTATTGACGAATCATCGGTTTGGTTATATACTCACATATATGACCATAGAAGTTGAAGGATCACCGTGTGAGCAGTGATCCGCTGTTCCTGCAGATCAGACAACACATTGAGGACATGATTCTCGCCAGGCAACTCGGTGCGGATGAGCAGGTGCCGTCGTCCACCCAGATGGTGAAGTTCTTCCAGGTGAACCACCTGACGGTGCTGAAGGGGATGAACCTGCTGGTGGACGAGGGAATCATCTACAAGAAGCGCGGGGTGGGGATGTTCGTTTCTGCCGACGCGCGGGAGCGGATCCAGCGGGCGCGGCGTGACGCATTTGTCGGCGAGTTCGTGCTGCCGCTTGTGCGAGAGGGGCGGCGACTCGGGATCGCGCGCGGCGAGCTTGCATCCATTGTGTCCCGAGCCATAGAGGAGGATCGAAACCATGACGATGAACACCACCACGCGTGAGCGCCCGACGGAGGCGCAATCGCTCGCAGCGCTCGAGGACGTCGGCGTTCGGTTTGGCCGGACCCGTGCGCTCGATTCGGTACGAACCACCATTGCCCCCGGTCTGATCTACGGACTGATCGGGCGAAACGGAGCGGGGAAGACCACGCTGTTGTCACTCCTGGCCTCCTACCGCCGGCCGAACGCCGGACGCGTGAGTGTGCTCGGAGACGACCCGTTCGAGGACGCGCTGCGCATGAGTGCGGTGCACTTCATCTTCGCCCGCGACGTGAGCGACGAGTCCGACACCGTACAGGAGACCCTCGAGCACTGCGCGCGATACCGAAGCGACTTTGATCTTGCCTACGCCCTCGAACTGGTGGAGCGGTTCGGGCTCGATCCGAAGAAGTCGCTCTCCGCGCTCTCGCTTGGCATGCAGTCCGCGGTGAACGCCATCGAAGGCCTCGCCTCCGGGGCGGCCCTTACGCTGTTCGACGAGGTGCACCACGGAATGGACGCGCCGTCGCGAACCCTGTTCTACGACACCATCCTCGATCGGCGCGAGGCCACCGGGCGTACCTTCATCCTCTCCACGCATCTGGTTTCGGAGACGGCCTACCTCTTCGACCACGTGCTCATCCTGGACAAGGGACGACTCGTGGCGGACGAGCCGCAGGACGAGCTGCTTTCGCGCGGCACAACCGTCACCGGTGATGCCGTCGCCGTCGATCGCTTCACCGCGGGCAGGGCCGTGATCAGCCGCAAAACGCTCGGTCCCACCGCCGCGGCGATGGTCTACGAAGTACTGGACCAGCCCGATCGCGAAGCAGCGGTCGCGGCCGGGCTGGAACTGGCTCCCGCATCGCTGCAGGATCTCTTCATTCACCTTACCGAGCCGGAGCAGCCGGCTACCAACGGAGGAACGCATGGCCGCAATCAGACTTGATCACAGCGCTCGCGTCGCGATTGACGAATACAAACTCTACATGTTCTGGGCCGCGGTGGTTCTGGCAATCTCGATCGCCGTTCGCGTTGGGCTCGCGGTGTTCGTGGCGGAGGCGGGGATCATCGAGGTGCGTCCCGACACGGTGCTTCGAAACTTCGGTCAGGTCTTTGCCCTGATCGCGGGCATCGTCAACGGCGTCTACGCCATCCGGTACTTCGTGCGCCAAGGGGTTACGCGGCACAGCTTCCTGCTCGGCGGCATTCTGGCGGGTGTGGGAATCGCGCTTTCGCTGCAGATCGTCGCCGTCGTGCTCGCAACCGGCGCGCGACTGTTCGAGTCGCTTCTGCCGGTTCAGGTGGCTTCCGGCGGCGCCGCGTTTGGCGCGCTCGCGGGAATCGTGATCGCGGTATCGTTCTTCATCATGGGATGGATCATCGGGTTCGCGTTCTGCCGGTTCAAGGTCCTGGTGGGTATGGGAACGGTGCTCGTGGGGCTGCTGCTGCAGGGAGTACTGGTCTCTATCTGGGGCGAGGGCGTGCGCGTCACCATCATGGGGATCGGGATTCCACCCATCGACGGGCTGTCGGCCGCGATGGCGCTCGCTGCAACCGCAGCCCTTCTTGCGGCGCAGATTGGCGCGCTCTATCTGATAGTACGGGACGCGCCGCTGCCGGTGCAGTAGCGCTATCGCTCGGGTATCAGCGTGCATCTGAGCTTCACGCCGCGAAAATCAACGTTGGCTTTGTTGATTTTCGATGAAAATTGGCATCTTCATTGTCGATTTTCGTTCAAGTTTTTGATGGAGCTGCGGGGTAACGGAGCGATTCACGTGGGGCACGCCGAACTCTTGCAAAATTCGCAATTCGCGAATACCATATTCATATGAGCAACACTCTTAAGCCCCAGGATGTTCTGGTGCTTCTCAAACTGGCTGTGATCCGTGAGCCGATGTGGACCTACGCGGGCCTCGCCGGAGATCTCGGTATGAGCGTGTCGGAAGCTCACGCTGCAGTCAAGCGGCTTGTGGCGGCGCAACTCGTCTTCGCAGACAGCAGAACCGTGTTTCACGGAAACGCTGTTGAGTTTCTGGTCCACGGCGTACGTTACGCGTTTCCCGGCGGATGGGGCAGTCAAGCCGTCGGGCTTCCAACCGCCTACGCAGCCCCCCCGCTCAACAAGAGCATACTCCCGGGAACCGCGCTGCCGCCGGTGTGGGCTTCCGGTCTGGGCACTGCCCCAGGGATCGCACTGACTCCACTCTATCGGTCGGTCCCGGAGGCGGCTCACCGCGACAGCGAACTCTACGAGCTTCTTGCCCTTGTCGATGCGCTGCGAATCGGGAAGGCCCGTGAGCGGAAGTTGGCCGCGGAGTTTATCCGCGAGCGGATGTATCTCGCGAAAGGCAAAGTGGTCGCATGAGCGCGCGGGTAAGCTACGACATGGAAGACATCATCGCAATTCACGATGGGCGTCCAGGTATCGAGGAAGAAGTTGACGCCGCGAGGCACTGTTGGGCCGGGTAGCGGCTATCATTCGTTCGCCTTCCTGATCCGATCACGGCGTCGTAACGGTGATCTCCCGCGTGCCGAGTGCCTCGAAGTGCCGCAAATTGTACGTAAGAATGCGCTCACATCCCGCCTTGCGTGCTGCCACCACATGGAGCGCGTCGTAGATGATGCCGCCGGTGAGGCCTTTGTCCGCAACGGCCTGAATCGCGGAGCGGTAGTCCTCCGTGTCCAGGGCAACAACCATGAAACGAGGCAAAATGCTCTCTTCGATCAGCCGGAACGCGTCCGGTGCGGTGATCCTCCGCGGTACCGGTAACGAGGTCAGGACGGAAAAACACTCAGCGAGCGCATGGGTCGAACAGACGCCGCGGTTTTCGTTGGAGGTGGCCGTGAGAAATGCGGAGAAACAGGCTGGGTGATTGCCGAGTTGATCGACCAGGGCGGGGACCAGAACCGACGTGTCGAAGAACGTCGTCACCGCGGTGGATCCTCGGCGACGAGATCGGCGTCACGGTTCGCCCTGTCGCGGTTCACGAGTTCCGCCATGTCCAACTCCACCGTATCAGAGCCGTGATGAATCAACACTCCCTGCTTGCGCACCAGCGACGGCTCCTGATGCACCGGGCGGATTCGGAAACCGTCTGTTTCCAGATTGAGCTCGAGCTCTGTTCCGGCAACAAGGTGAAACCGATCCCGAACCCGTTTTGGAACAACGACGCGTCCCAACCCATCGATGGTAATTCTCATGGTAAAATGGTAAATTACTTGTCATCGCGAGTCAAGGCTGCGAGCTGTCTTCCTGATCTTGAGCACCATCACCATCAACTCCTGCATTGACCGCAAGCTTACGTCTGTACTAAGGTATTCAAATTCAACTCTCATTCGGGGGAAGTGTATGACGGGGAGCGGCCGCGTTCCCGCGATAGCGGCCGGCGGACTCGTGAGGACCTTCGGGCGGACACGAGCGGTGGACGGTGTGGATCTCACCATCGAGCAGGGAACCGTGTTCGGGTTGCTCGGCCCGAACGGAGCCGGCAAGACGACCATCGTTCGCACCCCCAACTCGGTGATGGGCGTGAGCATTATGGTGAAGCCGATTACATTGTATCTGTATCGCCGGAAACGGTGACGAGAAACCCGAGAACGGAGGCTGCTGCCATGACGCGAGAAGCGATGCACGCGGAACTTGCCGCCGCGCGGAGCACCACGCTCACAATGCTGGACGCGGTTGACGAGCCGCTGCGTTCGATCATTCCGGCCGGCCACACGTGGTCGGCCCTGATGGTGCTTGATCACCTGCGCATTCTGGACGAACAGGTCGCGGCGGTAGTACAGCGGATCGCGGCACGAGCGAAAGCGAGTGGACTCGACGCCCCGCCGCCGAATATAACCGGCCTCAGGGAGCTCAGCACCTACGAGAAGGGCGTGATGGATGCTCCGTCCGTTGCCGGGATGGAGCCACGCGCCCCGTCACCCCCAACAATCGAGTCCGACGCGGCCGCCGCCCGGGCTCAGTTGCTCTCGGTAATGGGAGATGTCTGGGCCGTCGACTGTCGGGAGCGACGCTTCCCGCACCCGTGGATCGGCCCCATGAACCCATTCGAATGGCTCCAGTTCACCGCGGTGCATGAACGAGGGCACCACCCGCATCTCCGGGCAATTCTTTCTGCTGCCGGGGAACCGCACGCGTGACCGACCAAGCGCGCCGCGATTCCGTTCACCGATCATACGTGAGGGGTACCAGAAACAGATGATGTCGATCGTCTCGGGAATGTTCGTGTTGGCAGCGGCGATGAGCCTCCCCTTGGCAATGCTGATGATCCTGCACCAGTTCTGCAAAGATACTCTGGGATTCTGGCCGTACGCCGCGTTGCCCCTGGGATCGGGAGTTCCCTGGCTGGGAGCCCTTGTCATCGTCGCGGCGCTCTCTCCGTTTGTCGCAGACGCCAAACAGGCCGGATTCGGGTTTACGCCGTTCATTCTGCTTCTGGGCTCGGGACTGTTGTTCGTGGCGACGGCGTTCTGGGGGGCGTTCTACGGACTCAACCCCTCCTCGTTTTCCTCCCGCTTTCTGCTCGGCGCCAGAATCAGCCTCGTGTTTGCCCTCGGCGCGACGCTGTGGATCGTGTACCTCGGCTTTTTCGAAGGCCGGTGACCGCGGGCGACTGTTCCAAAGGCTGGTCATTTTTTTTGAAGCGGCGACGCGGCATCGGTGTGTCCGGAAACGCAGTGGAGATCCGCGGGTAGGGAAGGAGAAC
>REDM01000269.1 GCA_007693485.1 Spirochaetaceae bacterium | reverse complement strand
AATCCTGGCGCATGACGCGGTAGGTCAGCACTTCGGTATTGAACCGCGACAGTATCAGGGTGGTTCCCGGTTCGAGTACGTAGGGAACCGCGAGTCGTCCGCCGGGGTGCCGCATGGCAAAAATCACCTCGCGCTCACCGTCGGGGTCAACGGCATCCAGAGTCAGTTCGACGGCCACCGGGTAGTTGGGAAGTTCGCGTTCAAAGATACCGAACACCCGCCCTTCCGGCGGATTGGTGACCGGCGCGATGGTGAGCGTTACGCGCGCGTTTTGCGCAACCTCCGTTCCCGGGGCGGGATCCTGCGACACAACACCGCCCGGCAAACCCGTTGTGGTTGCCGGCGCGACGGTGAAGACAAAGGGTCGGTTCTCCGTGGCCAGGCGGCGGATCGCCTGATCGTACGCCAGGCCAACAAACGAGGCGAGCGGTCTCCGCTCGACGTCGGGGCCCCTGCTGACCACGAGGTCAACCGTGGTGAACCCGGTAATCTCGGTGCCCGGCAGCGGATTCTGCTCCAGAATGGTGCCCGGTTCGCTCGCATCAAAGACGTAGCTTACCGCGCCGATCTGCTTGATCGCATCAAAGGTGGTAAACAGCAGTTGCAGCTCTACCCGGACGTCTTCCAGATCACGCCCGATGAAGTCGTCCACGCGGTCAACCACCGGCCCCTCGCTGACAACCAGGTTCACCCGTCGCCCGGCACGGACCACCGTTCCGGCGGCAGGATCCTGCTCGACCACCTTGCCGCGAAGCTCGGGATCGGAAAAAACGCGCATCTGAATGCGCGGATTGAGTTCCCGATCCTGCAGCTCCATGAGGGCCGCGGGGAGTTCCTTTCGGCGGACATCGGGCACCAGAGTCTGCTCCGGACCGCGCAGCGAAAGCAGAAACGCGGAAAGCGAGGCAACGATCATGAGCATGACCACTCCCGCCAGCGAAAACAGCACCATGCGGGTGTAGTGGGACTCGCCACCGTCGGATCGGCGCGATTTCATTTTATACAGCAAGTCGGATACGCGTTTCATGCGGTTGTACGTCCTCCCAATACGGTTCCCACGAGGTCTCTGTGGCCGTTTGCAAAGCTGTTCCAGTCCAGAGGGTTTCTCGATTGCAGTTGCAGGCGACGAATTGACAGGAGCCCGCTTCCTGTTTGTACCAGAATTCCAATTTTCTTGTCTACCGACACCACGCTGCCCGGCTCGGCGGCGGACGATGGAGCAGATTCGGCGGGTACCGGCTCGCACTCGTGAATGGAGAGCCGCACATCGTGCAGCAGGGTGTGGGCGGACGGCCAGGGAGAGTAGGCGCGCACGGCTCGATTGATGGCACCCGCGTCGAGCGACCAGTCGATCCATCCGTCTGCCGAGGTGATGAGCCCGCAATAGGTGGCCGCATCGTGGTCCTGTGGCACTGCCTGCTCCCGCCCTTCGGCGATCCGGCGGATTGCGCTGACAAGGAGCTCTGCACCGTCCACTGAAACCCGCTCGGTCAATTCTCCGGTTGTTTCCTGACCGGTAAGGGGAAACCGCTCCTGCACCAGCACGTCGCCGGCGTCCATCTGCTCGGCAAGGCGCTGTACGGTGATGCCGGTCTCGCGGTCACCGGCAAGAATTGCCGCGGGAATCGGCGAAGGGCCACGATGTCGGGGAAGCAGCGATGGATGGAGGTTGATCCCACCTTTGGGAAAAAGAGCGAGGAAACGGGGGCCAAATATCTTTCCGTATGCAACGCAGACCAGCAGTTCCGGCGAGAGCGCGGCAACCTCCTCGCGGCAAACCGCATCGAGACGCTGCGGTCGCAACAGCGGAAGTCCCAGCTCCCCCGCACGGGCGGCCACCGGTGACGGCGTCAACGTACGTTTGCGTCCAACCGGGGCGTCGGGAGCGGTCAGTACGCCCACCACCGAAAACTGAGCCGAGAGCGCTTCAAGTGACGGGATGGCCATGTCCGGAGTGCCGGCAAAGAGTATGCGCATGTCAGACCGGCAGATGTTCCGCCGGGTCGTACTTTTTCAACATCCGCTCGCGTTTCCGCTCGGAAAGGTGGTCCAGAAAGAGCACACCATTGAGATGGTCGAGTTCGTGTTGAATCACACGCGCCAGAATGCCCTCCGCGCTCAGTGTAAAGGGTCGCCCCCGCAGGTTGTACGCCTGAACCTCGACCGCCCGCGGCCTCACCACATCCGCGTACAGCCCGGGAATACTCAGGCAGCCCTCTTCCATCTTCGACGTCTCGATGGACGTCCCGATGATCTCGGGGTTGATGAAAACCCGCGGATCGTCACCGGCCACGTGCACCACGAAGATGCGTTGCAACAAACCCACCTGCGGGCCGGCGAGTCCAATACCCTGTGCGCCGTGCATCGCATCGATCATTTGATCAGCGAGGGCAACCGTTTCTGCGGTTATGGATGGTACCGCTTCAGCCTTCTGATACAGGACCTCGGCGGGAATTGTCACAATATTCAGCATTTCAACGGTATGGTACCGCCGCTGCGGTGGGTGGTCAAGCCGATGCGACTGTTCCAAAAGCTGTGCATTTTCGCCTGCTCTGCTCTATACTATGGGTGATATGTCCGGTCTTCTCAGACGTGCAGACCACAAGCGTCCTCGGCCCGAAGGTGAATCTCCCGCACACGCGGTTGGGTCTATCGCAGAGGACGAGCAGCGCGAAATTCTCGCGGAAATCGATCAGATTGCCGCAGAGAACAAGATCATGGTCACGCCCAACACCTTCACCCTGCAGGCGCGTCGCGGCGGGGGGACCTTTCCGTTGCTGGTCAATCTTATTGGTCTGCTGGTCCTTGCCGGCGGCGTCTTTGCCCTGGTAACCCTTTATCAACGCGAAGAAGCAGATGTCCGGTCGGGCGGCGGTATCACGGTGACCGCGGAGAGCCGGCTGATCGAAGAACTTCGAAGACAGACCGATCTTCGCATCGCGGAGAAAGAAGAAGAGATCAACACCATCCAGGCACAGCTGGCCGCGATCCAGTCCGAGCGGTTTGACATCGAAGCGAACATCGCCGAGCGCGTGCGCAATCTTGAGCAGGAACTGCGTGCCCAGTTGGACGAGGAGCTCGAAGCAGAGCGACAACGGCTCCTGAGTGAAGGAATCCCCGAGGAGCAAATCGAACAGCTCTTGCGCGAATACGAGCGCCGGCGAATCGCCGAGCTGCGCGCCCAGGTAGAAGAGTACCGTGCGGAGCTCGAACGGGAGCAGCAGGAGCGGGCACAGGCGCTTGCAGTGCTTGAACTCGACCTTTCCCGTTCGCTCGATGACGCACGTCGCGAGCGAACGGCAATCGCCGAAGAATCCCGACGACGCGAGGACGATCTGCGCACACAGTACGAGGCGCGGCTTGCCCAGCAGAGCGCCCAGGTGATGGAAGCGCAGACCCAGCTTGCCGCGCTTCGCGACCAGCGCGATCGCGAAGCCCAGGTGCAGAATCAGATCACCGGCTTCTACGAGCGCATCCGCGCGGCGATCGCCGCCGGAGAGTATACCGACGCCCTGGCGGTTATCGCCCAGTTTCGTGCCTTCCTCGACCAGGAGAGCATCCGCTCCCTGCCGATGGTGCAGCAGCGCCGGTCGGGAGAGCTCTTTGCCCTCGAAACCCTCTCGCGACTTGCAGAGCCCCGTGCGCGGGAACAGAGCGCCGATACCGCAGACCTTCTCGCCCGCGCGCAGCGACTTGGCACCATCACCCGGCTTATTGAACGGGCCGACGAGGCGCGCGCCGACGGCCGTTCCGACGACGCCGAGGCGCTCTACCAGGAAGCGCTTTCTACCCTTCCCGGTGGCCTCGCGGGTCATCGATTTCTGCTGACCCGCGACCAGGACCGCACCATCGCCGTCCGCTCCGCCCTTATCGCGTCGCGCGTACAGGAAGCCGACACCGCCCTTGCAGAGAGAGCGGTGGAACGAGCCCTGGTGCTCTACGAACAGGCGGTAGCGGATGCGGTCGCGATTCCCGAGGCCGCAGCCACCATCGTGCAGCAGATTCGGGCTGCGAGCGTCAGGATCGCCGAGGAAGAGCTCTCCGAGCAGTTCCGCCGGGACCTCGCCGCGGCCGAAAGTGCAACGCGCAGCGAGATGGAGCAGATCATGCAGGCGCGCATCGCCGAGCTGCAGCAACAGGCAACCCAGCGCGCCGCGCAGCTGCAGGCACAGATCACGGCGCTGGAAGCACAACTTCGGGAGAGGGAGCAGCAACTCGCCGCCGCACAGAGCGACCGAGCGCAGGTTCAAGCGGAGGTCACCCAGCTCCGAGCAGAGATCGAAGCGCTGCAACTCGCCGCGACTCAGGAAAACGATACGGTGACCGACGAGGATTCCGTGGTCACCGACGCGGCCGCGACCGACGAACCAACCATCGCGATTGACCCGCAGCTACTCGCAGAACTCGACCGCCTTCGCCGATTGGAGCGCGACATCGTCCAGCTTCGGGCTGCCTACGAACAGTTCAAGGACGAAGAAGACCGGGTTGTGGGAGCCGGAACGGATCCCTTTGCCCTGATTGAGGGAAAGCTCCTGCTCGATGCGTTTCTGCGAAGCGCCGACGTACAGCAGCTCTTTCCGCAGATTGCCCAGCGGGTAAGCCGATACGATGAGGCCTTCCAGGCAACCGGTCGTCGCGCTGCCCTGCTCGACACCATGGAGATTGTCTACACCCTGTCCGGCCAGCGCGATCCCGACTCCCGACGGGACTATCTCCTTGCGGAGCGAAGTCGCACCGCGGATCCTGAGCTGTCCAGTTTTCTGGAAGAACTCTACCTGCTCGTTGCCAACTGATCGTCGATCGGCACAAGCGCCCGTTGAAACCGTACCCCGATTCGAAACAGCCCGCCCGCCAGAACCCACGATGGTGAGCCCGAGTCGCCGGGATCCACCCCAATCCCTGCAACACTCGTACGACGGCCCCAGATACGCGTCCCTCCCGGGAGCAGCTCTTCGGCCGCTTCGGGAAATCGGGTCCTATAGAGCGTGGGCTCCCACTGGAAGAATACCCTCCACGGATGCGTCGGACGCGTCTCAATGCCAAACGTGGTGACGACTCCCCAGGGAGCAATTGGATCGCTGCCGAAGAACTCACGGGCGTGGATCAACCGCCAGGAAAACCCGGAGGCCAGGTAGGGGCGCAGCGCGCCGTGGGGTGACGCAAGATAGGTTCCGATCTGGCCGGAGAAGACCGTCAACGGCTCGGACGAGAACACCCGTTCCCGCTCATCGTCAAAGTCGTCGGAATCTGCAAGCGCCGTCAGTCCAAGAACGTAGCTTGTCAGCCCGATCTTTCCAAAGAGGTAGTCGCCGGCAACATGTCGGGCTACGTCGATTGCCGGATAGGAGAAGCCTGAGAGCCCGAAGTCAAATACCCAGGGCGACCGCTGCGGAAGTGAAAGCGATACCACGCGGTCCGTTTCCAGCACAAACACGGGCTGCTCCAACGGGTAGTGTCGCGGAGCCCGTGCGTGCAGGAGCAAGGACTGCGGTACCGGGACGGGAACGGAAATTGTTCCGCTATCAGGAACGATACGCGCCTCACCGCCAATACCGGTCACGCGAGCCCCGGCGACCGCTTCTACGGTGAGCAGCGCGGTTCTGAAGTCGGAAAACGCCAGATCTACCAGCTCCGGCCACGCCTCCGCAAACGCGTCGGCGGTTGCCCGCCACAGGCGTGTCGGCACCAGTAGACTCGATCCCACCAGCTCGCGATACTCAACCTCAAACACGGGCTCAACCGTGACCGTCGTGAAGGCCGCCGCTCGAATATCGGCAAGCAGTCCGTCTTCGGCTACCACGATCTCGATCCACGCAACCGCATCGCGATCGACCGTCGCCTGCCGCCGATCCTCGGGCGGCTCCCCTGGGTGAAGGAGCACCTGCGCGTCGGGTTGGCGGGAAGCGAGCAGGGCCGCGGCGCCGTCGCGAACCAGTTGGAGCTGATCGTCCGGCTTCTCCGGCCACGAGAGATAGAGCACAACGGGCACGGCAAAGGTACCCGCCTCGGGCAGTTCGGTGGGGAGGGCCGCTTGGGGCTCGCGGGCACCGAGCGCGGGCAGCAGACTTGCCGTTGCCACCGTCAGCAGGAGAAGAATCGCAATTCGCCGCACCCGGCCGATCATGAGAGACCCCATAGCCCCGCCGCTACCACCACGTTGACGCCCGAAAGAGGCGCCCCCGCTGCCGATCAACAACAAACACCCACCTTCCATCCGGAGAATAGGCGTAATCAAAGTCACCCCGATCATCCAACCGATAACTCGCCGTCCGGTTGCCCGCCAGCGAATAGACCTCGTGGTCCCCGTACCGCCGCACCACCACAATCCCGCGGCGGGTGTAAAACACCGGATCGTCGCGATCCTGGGTAGGGAGGAGCACGACGGTGGCTTCTGCAAGGTCGTTC
>REDM01000072.1 GCA_007693485.1 Spirochaetaceae bacterium | reverse complement strand
CGAGTCTTCGAGCCTGCCGGCATGACCCAATCGTGCCTTGCCTTTGACACCACGGACACCAGGCTGCCGCTTCCACCCGTCGAGCCCGTGTGGCTTCACGGCCATGAGATCAGCCGCTTCACCAGCCTGAGTTGCGACTGGGCGGGTGGCGGCGTGCTCACCACTTCGGAAGATCTGCAGCGATTCAATCGGTTCTTCTGGGGCGAGGGCGTTTCGGCCGTCAACCGGGAGGCAATGATGCGCCCACGCCACCGCTTCCACCGCGGTCTCTGGTACGGGCTTGGCATGATGGAGCTTCGACTTGGCGAGTTCTCCTGGTTCCTCCGCAACCTCCCGCGCTGCTACGGGCACATTGGCGTGCTGGGAACCCACCTCCTACGATCCTTCTACCGGCTGCTCGGTCGTGCTCAACGTGGGTGACACCGCGGCAATGAACCGAAGCTTCCGGCTGCTGATCCGGTTGCTGATGGCGGTGCAGTAGAGCCGGCGAGTAGCACGATTTCCACGTATCGTGTTACTATCCTCAGATCGGGCTTCTGCCCGTGCAGGAGGACCATCCATGCAGCTGTCCCGATTTGGCGTCTCGATGGAACAGGAGCTGGTCGATCACCTCGACGCGCTGGTTCAGCAGCGCGGCTACGCCAACCGGTCCGAGGCGCTTCGCGCCATGGTGCGTCGTGAGCTTGCTCACGAGACCTCTGACGGCACGGTTCCCGGTGACCATGAGCGCGAGATCGCGGCCCTCATATCGCTGGTCTACCCGTACGGCTTCACCCTCAAGCGCTGTCCCACCGACCCGTATCCATCACTGGAAATAACCGCCAACCTGCAGCTCCACCTCCGCGGGAACGTCTGCCTGAAGCTGCTGGTGGTGCAGGGGAGGAGCGGAGAGGTGCGGGCGTGGGCCAGGGAGCTCACGGCGCAGAAAGGTGTGACGGCCAATTACCAGGAAGTCGCTTCCCAGGAAATCTACGAGGTGCTTGACCGTGCGATTCGGCGGTGACGAACAAACCAATGACGGCGCGCTGGCCAATGGCGCCGTGGTGCTGCGGCTTTCCCGCAACGGGGTCGATCTCTTCTCCAGCGCCCGCCCGTGGCTCCACCCCCTGCTCGATCTGAGCCGGTTTCTTGCTGCCCGGGAAGAGGGAGGAGCCCGCCGGGAGAGCGTGGCCGACTGCGAACTCTACGACAAGATCATCGGGCGGGCGGCCGCCCTGTTGATCGTGCGCCTTGGCATCCGGAGCGTTCAAACCGAGATACTGAGCCGGCGGGCGATGCCCGTGCTCGACGCCCACGCGGTGGCGTGGCGCGCGACCACGGTCGTGGACCGCATCGACTGCCGGACGGAGGACCTCCTGGCCGACGTCGTCGACCCCAACGCGGCCTATCGGCTTGTCAGTGCGCGCGCCCGTGCGGCACTGGCGCAGTCTGATCCGGCAAGCTGCGCGCTCCACGTCGAGAACGTGAGTATCGTGCGAGGCGAGCGAACCGTTCTTCGCGACGTTCACCTTCGCGTGGGGCGGGGGGAGAAACTGCTGATCACCGGCGCAAACGGTGCCGGCAAGACTTCGCTGTTGAAGGTCATCCTCGGTACCGTGGCGCCCGCCGCGGGTACGGTTCACGTGACCGGGCAGGACGAGCGCGCTGCGCGCATCGGCTACGTCAACCAGGAATCGGTTCCGGTGACCTTTCCCATATCTGCCCGCGAGGTGGTGGCGATCGGGGTGGCGGCGGTGCGCACCTCGCGCCGTGAGAAGCGTCGCCGGATCACGGAGGCAATGCACTCGACCCGCTGTGCGGTGCTGGTTGACCGCATGTACGGCACGCTCTCCGGCGGAGAGAAACAGCGGGTGGCCATTGCGCGCTGCCTCGCTCAGGGGGCCCGGATGCTGCTGCTCGACGAGCCCACCGCGAGTCTCGACGCCGAGGGGAAGCGCGATCTGGTCGCGCTGGTGGAGCGCCTGGCCGACGAGCAGGAGATCACCGTGGTCATGGTGACCCACGAGTTTGACGCCATGGACCGCACCGGGTGGCGCCACGTGGCAATCGCTGACGGATCCCTGCACCCGCTGGAGGCCGCGCGATGACCGGGGGCACGAGATGACAGGGGCCGTGCGATGATGCAGCTCTTCGCCTGGCTGGACGCTTTCCACGTGCTGCGGTACGCGCCGGTGTGGCGGGGATTCCTGGTGCTCCTGCTCTCCGGCGCGGTCTTTCCGCTGGTTGGGGTGTTTGTGCTGCGGCTCAATCTGATCACGCTGCGGTTCGCCCTGATGCACGCCTCCCTTCTGGGGAGCGCGGTGGCGCTCGCCGCGGGAGTCAATCCGCTGCTGGTAGGGATGGCGGCAAACTCCGCGCTGGTGGTGGCCATCGCCCGCATCCGGGGAAGCGCGGTTCGCGATGTGGGGTTCATCACCACCTTTTTCATGGTACTCACCATCGGGTTGGCTTTTGCGGTCATCTATCGGTTCAACGTCTCCACCAACGATTCGCTGCAGATCCTCTGGGGCAACATCTACGCCATGACGCCGCTGGATGCGCGGCTCACCGTGGCCTTTGGTGCGGTGGTGGCAGGTTTCGTGGTACTGCGGTTTCCCGCGATTGCCGCGGTCCTCTTCGACCGCGACGTTGCCACCTCGGTTGGTGTGCGCGAATCATTGGTCTACACCACCATTGTGCTGCTGGTTGGCCTGACGATCAGTTTTGTAATGCGGCTGATCGGCGCCCTGCTGCTCGACGCCATCCTGATTCTGCCCGCCCTCATGGCGGTGTCCTGCGCGCGAAGCCTCCGCGGAACCTTCATCTGGGCGTCGGTACTGGGGACCATCGTGGCACTCGGCGGCTTCGCCTTCGCGATCCTGGCCGATCTGCCGGTAAGTTCCGGCGTCACCATCTTTGGCGCCCTGCTGTATCTGATAATCCACCTGCTGATGAGAAAGCGCTCCCGCACCGCGGTTCGCGCGTTGTCGCCCTCCAACACGCTGGCGACCCACACCCAAGAAGGAGAGAAGCAATGAGATCAATGTTCACACGGATGAACCGATGCGCCACTCGCCGCGCGGTCCAACCGGCGGCAACGGCGCTGTTGGCGCTGGTGCTGTTCGCTGGTGTAGCCTCCGGCGTGGTTGCGCAGGATGGTCACCGCGCGGTTGGGCAGGATGGTCCCCGGGTGGTCGCCACCACCCCGTGGACGGCCGCCTTCGCCCTGGCCGCCGGAGTTCGCGACGTACACGTCCTGGCCCCCTACGAGATGCGTCACCCGCCCGAGTACGAGCTGCGCGCCACCGACGTCGCGCGCGTGCAGAACGCCGACCTGCTGGTCTTCGGCGGGTACGAGGCGATGATGAGCCGCCTGCGCGATGCAATTGGCAGAGACTCGCCGCGCATGGTGCAGATTCGCACCGACCACGCCCGCACCACCATCGCCGAATCGGTCATGACCATCGCCCTGGAAACCGGCACAGTACCGGCGGCACGCGCCAATGTCGCGGAGATTGTTGCGTTCCTGGACGATTGGCGCGCGGAGATTGCGCGCAGCCGGGTGCACGATGTTCCCGTGGTGGTTCACGCCTTCCAGCAGGCGATCGCGCGAGAACTCGGCATTGAGCCGGTGGGCGTCTTTGGCCCCGGACCGATGTCTGCGCGCCAGATCAGCGAGCTCACACAAAGGCGCCCCGCCCTGATGGTCGACGTCTGGCACAACGAGGCGGCCGGGCCCCTGCGTGAAACCGTACCGGACGCGGTCTACGTCTCGCTGATGAACTTCCCCGGCCGCGATGGCACCCGGACGCTGATGGACGTGCTGCAGCACAAGCGGCGGGCGCTCGCGGAGGCGGTGGCGCAGCTGGAGTAGGCGGGTGAACCTGTCGGTGCGGCACGGCCGACGGCAGAGCGGCAATTGACCGAGCCGCTCCAACCGTCTACCCTCACCGTCATGCAGCAGCAGAAGACGCCGGTGCGCATCACGGGCGGAACGGTGATCACCATGGACCGGGCGCGGCGGATCATCGAGGACGGCGCGGTCTGTTTCCGGGACGGTGTCATTACCTGGGTGGGCGACGCCGCGGCCGCGCCGACTGTCCCGGGCGAAACGGTGATCTTCGCCGGCGGCGGGCTGATCATTCCCGGTCTGATCAATACGCACACCCACATCAGCATGTCGGTCTTTCGTACCCTGGCCGACGACATGGCCGACCGGCTCAAACGCTACCTCTTTCCGCTGGAGGCGCGCTTTGTCACCGAAGAGCTGGTCTACTGGGCGGCCCTCCACAGCCTGCACGAGATGATCCGCGGCGGCACCTCGACCCTGGCCGACATGTACTACTTCCCGCATTCCGTTGCGCGCGCCTGCGATGAGGCGGGGGTTCGCGCGTTGGTGGGCGAGACGATCGTCAACTTTCCCGCACCCGACGCCCCCGAGCCCTACGGCGGCATCGCCCGGTTTGAGGAACTGGCGCGTGATTACTCAGGACATCCGCTCATCACCCCCGCCCTTGCCCCGCATGCACCCTACACCCTGAACGAGGCCGAGCTCCGGCGCATCGCCGCGCTAGCGGATGAAGCCGATGTACCGGTCATGAGCCACCTCGCCGAGATGGACTTCGAGGTTGCGCAGCTTGCCGCGGACTACGGCGAAACCCCCGTGGCGCACTACCACCGCCTCGGGCTGCTCTCGCCGCGGCTGATCGCCGCGCACTGCATCCACGTGAACGATACCGACATCGCCATGCTGCGCGACGCCGACTGCGGCATTGCCCATAACCCTGTGGCCAACATGAAGGCGGGGAAGGGCACCGCGCCCATCCCGGCGATGGTGGCGCAGGGGTTGCGGGTTGGACTTGGAACCGACGGGCCGATGAGCGGAAACACCATGGACCTGTTCCATATCGCCGCGGCGGCGGCCAAAGTGCACAAGATGGAGCAGCGCGACCGAACCGTCATGCCGGCGCAGAGTGCATTCGAGCTGGCAACCATCGGTGGGGCGCGTGCCCTGCACATGGAGGACCGAATCGGCAGTCTCGAGGTGGGCAAGCGAGCCGACCTGGCGGTGGTCTCCCTGGAGGCCCCGCACATGTTCCCGGTCTACGATCCCTACGCGGTGCTGGTCTACTGCGCAGGGCCAACCGACGTGCAGGACCTCTTCGTGGATGGGCGCCACCTGCTGAAGCACGGAGAGCTGCAGACGGTGCCGACCGCGCGCGTCCGCGATGAGGTGAGCCGGCTGGTGGCCGGAGTTCGCGACCGCCTCAGCGAGTTATAGCGCCGCACCGGGCGGCGGTGCGCAATGGGCGGCTCTGATTCGCCGTCTACGCCGGCGTTGGGAGTTGACTGGAGCCCTACCGAATTGTATGAATCGCTGTGACCGTTGACACACCCGGATCATCGTGCCACTGTACCACAGCGCGCGACAACGTCGGTCCATTCGCGACCGCCGGGCTGCGTGCGCAACTTCGATTCGAAAACAAAGGAGGAATCCCATGACACATCGAATGCGGATCCTTGCAGTGCTCCTTCTGGCGACCCTCGCCGTTGGCACTGTGTGGGGCGCGGGCGCGCGCGAGCCTGCCGCCGTCGCTGAACAGGACAATACCCTGGTGGTTATTCTCGGGAGCGACCCGGAACACCTCAACCCGGGTATCTCAACCAGCTATCCGGTGGGAGCGGTAGGCGCCAGTCTCTTCTCCGCCCTCGTCAGCCGGGACAACACCGGTCGTCCACAGCCCGAACTCGCAGAGAGTTGGACGGTTTCGGCGGACAATCTGGTCTACACCTTCTCGCTTCGCACTGCCAACTGGCACGACGGCCGACCGGTGACCAGCGCCGACGTCAGATTCTCCATGGAAGAGGTTCTGGCACCCAACCATGGACGGTTCCGGACGGCGTTCCAGTTCATCAGTGCCATCGAGACACCAAATGATCGCACCGTGGTGATTCGCCTTTCGCGACCGTACGCACCGTTGATCAACCTGCTCACCGTCTTTGATGCGCCGATCCTTCCCAAGCACGTCTTCGAGGGCACCGATCCGCTCACCAACCCCGCCAACCAGAATCCCATCGGCAGCGGCCCGTTCCGCTTCGTGGAGTGGGTGCGTGGCGACCGGATCATTCTGGAGCGCAATCCGGACTACTTCCTGCAGCCTGCTCACCTTGAGCGCGTCATCTACCGGGTAGTCCCCCAGGACGTGGCACGTTCCATCGCCATCGAGACCGGCGAGGCCGATCTGCTGTGGGGCTTCTATATGCCGACTTCGGATCTCGACCGGCTTGATGCCAACCCCACCGTGAATATCTGGAAGGGCCTCACCATCCCGTCGCTCTACTTCGTGTTCATCAACACCGATCGTCCTGCCCTTGGCGATCCGCGCGTTCGTCAGGCGATCATGCACGCGATCGACCGCGAGCAGATTGTGGAGC
>REDM01000268.1 GCA_007693485.1 Spirochaetaceae bacterium | reverse complement strand
GAACCCACATCATCAGCTTGGAAGGCTGAGGTAATAGCCATTATACGACGGTCGCGCGGAATAGCGTGTACTGCCGTTTGTAGCAGATCGCCCGACTTCCTGTCAACCCTGATGGTTTCCCGGCGATGAGGACCGGCTGGTGAATACGGAACGGGCTCTGATCGGCGAGGGCGTGGCCTCCACGTTCTACATAATCCTCACCCAGGGACCGCTGTTTACGGCGATGGCGATATTTTTTGGTCTCGATGCGGTGCTCATCGGAATCACCGCGTCGTTTCCGTTGGCGTTCCAACTGGTGCAGGTCTTCAATCCGTGGCTGCTTGCCCGGGTGCGAAGCCGAAAGCGACTCCTCTTCGCGGCCAACAGTGGGCGCTTTCTCTGGATCATTCTGATCGTGGCTGCCATTCGCGGCACCCACACCCCGGCCCTGTTTCTGGTGGTGTTTGCAATCACCCAGATGACCAACGCCATTGCGGGAAACACCTGGATGTCGCTGGTTCGCGACGTGGTTCCCGCCGAACGGCAGGGCAGCTTCGTCGCACGACGAAACGGCTTCATTGCGGTGATTACGGTGGTTCTGGTTATGTTCCTGTCGTGGGTGATCGATGTTGTGCCGGAACCGGCCAATTGGGTCATCGTGATTGTGGTGAGCTTTGCGGGAACGGTTCTCGCGCTTGCGTTTCTGAGGCCGATTGAGGAACCGGAGTATCGCGACTCAGGAGTTGCCGGAAGGTGGGCGACAATTCTTTCGGATCGCAACTTCATGCGTCTCTGCTGGTCGTTTTTCCTCTGGAACGCGGTGATCCTGATCTCGGGTCCGTTTTTTGCGTATCACCAGATTACCAATCTCGGACTTCCGATGACCATCATCGGAATGGGAACCATCGCCACCGCGCTGCTGTCGATACTCTTTTTTCGCCTCTGGGCAAAGATCTCAGACCGCATGGGAACCAAGACCATACTTATTGCCGGAATCCTGCTCTCGACGCTGACTCCCATGCAGTGGCTCTTCATGACCGAGCGCTTCTGGCCCTATTCGATTGTCATCGACTCCATCATGGCGTCGTTCACCTGGTCGGCGCTCAACATCGCGTTCATCGCCCTGCCGTTAGAGGTTTCGCGAAACTCGTCTCCCGGGTACTTCGCGCTCTTCTTTGCATTTGGCGGTATCGGCGGGCTGATCGGATCGGTGATCGGAGGTTTTGCCTCATCGTGGCTCAACCAGTTCACCATTGTTGTGGGAGGCGAAACCTTCTACGGCCTGCAGTTTCTGTTTGTGTTCGTGGGACTGCTGCGGTTTTCGACGGTGTTCCTCTTCCGACGGATCGAGACGGTTCGCTACGTGCCGCCGCACACCATGGTGGTCAACGTGCTTTCGCTGATTTCACGTCGATCCCCCTTGCGTCCGTTTGAATCGCTGCGTCTGGATTTTCGACCCCGCGAGCGCCGGCGCTATCCGCGCGGAACGCGGGCGGACCGACGGAAGTAGCCTCAACGGCTTGCGGAGTAGGGCGCTTTGCCGTAGAGTGTCGAACACACTGAGAGAGGAAGGAATCGATGGGAACCCGTGGAGAGGTCTTTTCCACCCGCGTTACGGCGCAGAGTGATAATCGCACCTATTTTTTCAACGTCAAAGAGAACCGCCGCGGCGACCTCTTTCTGAACATCGTCGAGAGCAAGAAACACGGTCAGACCGATTTCGAGCGCCACCAGGTTGTGCTCTTTCCAGAGGATATCGCCGCGTTTCGCCAGGCCTTCGAGCAAGCACTCAGCCACATGCAGAAGCGGTAATCACCGGGTTATCGCTGCTTCGTTCTGGCATGCCGGAGAGGCAAAGCTGTGGCGGTGAATGCGTGATACCCCATAACGGGATATCATTTGACGGTGCAACTCGGTGGGGTAGCCCATGTGGCGATCAAAGCCAAACTGCGGTTCTTCGCGATGATAGCAGCGCATCCAGCGATCCCGCGCCTCCTTCGCGAGGATAGACGCCGCCGAGATCTGCGGCACAAGGCGATCACCGCCAACCACGGAACGGCAGGGAACCGGAAGCGTGGGCACAAACGCCCCGTCCACCAGTACCGTCAGCTCCAATTGGTGGGAGCCCGCGAACTGCTCGTGTGCGCGACACAGGGCGGCAAACGCGCGCTGCATCGCGAGCAGGGTGGCGTGATGGATGTTGACCGCGTCGATCTCTGAAGGCCACGCCCAGCCAATTCCCCAGACGCAGGTCCGGCGGATGCAGATTTCCCGATCGGCACGGGCGCCCGGGGAAAGGCGCTTCGAGTCGGCCACGGCGCATCCGGGTCCGTCCGAGCCGAATACCACCGCCGCAGCCGTTACCGGTCCGGCAAGCGGCCCTCGGCCGGCCTCGTCGATGCCGCAGATCGTCTCCATGCCGTCTACCGTATCGCGGTGACGCCGTGCAGTACAAGTGCGCTTCGCTTGACCACCATCGCGGGCGCTGATAGAGTTTTCCCACCGAGGGAGGGGGCGTGTTTCTCAAGAGCATCGAGCTGTTTGGCTTTAAATCGTTTGCCGACCGGAGCAAGGTAGAGTTCACGGACGGCGTCAGCGCCATCCTCGGGCCCAACGGCTGCGGCAAGAGCAACATCGTAGACGCTATCAAATGGGTACTCGGCGAGCAGGGCACCAAGAGCCTTCGCGCCGAGAGCATGGAAGACGTCATCTTCAACGGAACCGACGGACGCAAGGCGCTCAACGTCGCAGAAATCACTCTTACGCTTGGAAACGATGACGGGGTACTTCCCCTCGACGTTCCCGAGATCGCCGTGCGGCGACGGCTCTTCCGATCGGGCGAGAGCGAGTATTCGGTGAACAACGCGCCGGTCAAGCTGAAGGAGCTTCGCGAGCTCTTCTACGACACCGGTATCGGTAAGACGGCCTACTCCATCATGGAGCAGGGCAAAATCGATCAGGTGCTGTCCCACAAGCCCGAAGAACGACGTGCAATCTTCGAAGAAGCGGCGATGATCACCAAGTTTCGCGTCAAAGGTAAAGAGGCCGAGCGGAAACTCGAGCGCACCGACGAAAACATGCGCCAGGTCGAGGGAATTCTTGGTGAGGTAAAACGGAGCTACGACTCCCTCAAGAAACAAGCGGACAAGACCGCCCGCTACCGTGAACTGCGTGTACAGATGTTTGACATCGAGCGCGATCTTGCCCTCCTTCGGCTGCGCAGCTGCCTCGACGACCGCGACAAACGCAGCGAACAGCTCACGGCGCGTACCGGCGAGCGCGACGCCATCCGAACCCGGATTGACGGCATCAACGAATCGCTCGAGACAAACCTCGATCAGGTCAACACCATGGAGAGCCGTCTCACCGAAGGGCAGAAGCGTCTCTACGGCGTGGAGCTGGAGAAGGCAAACCGTGACAACCAGATCCGCATGCTCGGTGAACGCATCGCCGACATTCAGGAAAAGAACGCTCGCGACCTTGCGCGCAAGAGTTCGCTCGATGAGCGGGTTGCGGCATTAACGCAGGAGATTGAGCGCAAAGAGACCGACCAGACCACCATGCAGGGGCAGGTGGAGGAACTGCAGGGTAATATTGCAGGGTTCCAGGAGAACATCGAGACGGCCGCCGGCCGTATCACCGCAAACACCACCGAGATCCGCACGCGTGAGGCCGACATTGAACGCTTCGAGCAGGAGCAGGAAGAGATCCAGAACCAGCTTCGTGTGGTGACCGACGACATCGTCGAGGAACTCGACCGCAAACTCACTGAGAGCGGCTATTCCGCGCGTGAGCGCGAGTCGCTGGAAAAATCAATCAACGAGGTGCTGGGGCGTGTAACCCTGCACATCGACGGAAAGCGCGCACTGGTCTCCGACGCCCTCAGCGGTGACGCCAGGGCGATGCGCACGGTCTTGGAGGCAACCGGGGAAACGCTGGTGCAGAGCGGCGAAGATCTTCATCAGCTGGCTGAACTCTTTGGTCGGTACCGGAACGTGACGCCGGCCTTTCTCGACGAGTTTCTGGCGCCGCAGGGAATCATCACCCGCAAGCGGCGCATGGACGAGCGCATCATCGAACTGCGCGGTCTGGTGCGCGCAGCCCGCGACGAGATCGCCGCGCGAAACGAGGAAAACCGAAGCCTTCAGGAAAAGATCGACGAGTACCGCAGAACCCTCGAGGAGTTGCGCGTCAACCTGGCGCGGATGAAGGCACAGCTTGGTGCCATGGAAACCGAGATCCGCCGTTCCAACGAGGAACGGGCTGCGACCCGGACCGCCGTCGAGGAAATCGTGCACCATCTGGAGGAAGAGTCGCGGCGGATCGACGAAACGCGGACGCGAATCGAAGAACTCACACAGAAGCGTACCGAACTCGAAGAGAGCGAGGCGGTGCTTCGTACCGAACTGAAGACGCTCGAGGAGGGGATCTCCAGCCGGAACGCCGACCTGATGAAAAAGGAGCGCGCCCTCAAGGCGATCATGGAAGACCTCGGCAAGACGCAGTCTCAGGTCGAACGACTTCAGGTAGCCCTCGCCGAGACCACCACCGAGATCAAAAACATCTACGAGAACTTCCGCGAGCGTCACTCACAGGATCTGAGCGAGTTCGAATCGCGGGTGTTTGAGTTGGGAAGCGTGGAACCAAAGACGCTGCGCGATGCGCTCGCTTCGGTACGCGAACAGGAACGCGCGCTCGGCAGCGTCAATCTCATGGCGCCGGAGGAGTTCGCCGAGGTCAAGGAACGCTACGATTTTCTCTCCGGACAGCTTGAAGATCTTCGCAAGGCAAAAGGTGACCTGGTGCGTGTTACGCAGGAGATCCAGAACGAATCCGCCCAGCTCTTCACGGAGACCTACGAGCGTATCCGCAAGAACTTTCACACGATGTTCCGGCGGCTCTTTGGCGGTGGCCGCGCGGAGCTCAAACTCGTCGATCCGGACAACGTGCTGGACTCCGGTGTAGACATCCTCGTGCAGCCCCCGGGGAAAAAACTTGAGAACATCGCGCTGCTCTCTGGTGGCGAACGTTCGCTTACCGCGGTGGCGCTGCTGTTCGCAACCTACATGGTCAAGCCGTCCCCGTTCTGTCTGCTCGACGAGATCGATGCCGCGCTGGACGAGAGTAACGTGGGGCGCTTTGTAAACATGCTCTTTGAGTTTGCGCAGGGCTCACAGTTCGTGATTATCACGCACAACAAGAAAACCGTCGCCGCCGCGCAGACGCTCATCGGCATCACCATGGAAGAACCCGGGGTGTCCAAGGTTGTCGCGGTGCGCGTCGACGGTCGCGAAAAAGAGAAGGAGCCGGTGGGTGCCTCGGCGTCGTAGCGTCCTCGGTCTTCCTTTGTCGCGGGTGGTTGTCGCCGCTGCGCTGCTTGGCCTTGTGGCCTTCAGCGGCTCGCTGCTGTTTCTCATACTGCGACAACCAGAACCAACCTTTGCGTTTCCGGCCCCACCGGAGGATGCCCCCACGGTCTCTGGACGCCTGGTTGTGCCGGTTACCCTGGATACGCTGCATCTGCCCGACGAATCCGAACGGCTCACGCGGCGGCACTGGCTCCGGTTTCGTCCGCCGCGGGAACGATGGACCGCCGAAGACGTCGAGCGATTCTGGATCGATCCCGGGATGATCGGCGCTGAATATCTGTCGGAAACCAACCGAAGATTAATAGAGGAGATGTTGAAAGACGTTCCATAACTGCACCATGGAGGGAGGGTCATGGTGAAACTGATACCGGCATTGATTGCCGTAACGCTTCTGGTGGGCGCCTGTGCCACCGTTCCCGAGACCACCTCAGACGCCGCATCACGCGAGGCATCGGAGTCGATGAGCGTTGCGAATGATGCCCTCATTGCGCCCGCCGTGGCCGGTGTGCCTCACGTCATGCGTCTTCCAGAGCTCAATCCTCGACCCGAGCGGACGCTCCCGCAGGTTACCCCGCCGGGAATTGGCGAGCGCATCGCCACGACCCTCATCTCGTTTCCTCCGCTCAGCGAGCATGAACCCGTGCCGGCGACCGCACCGACCTCGGCTGCGGCTTCCGATCCCACCGGGACCATCGCGCCCCCTGGCATTGTGAGCGAGTCCGGCGGTCTGCACGAACCGGCGGTTCCACCGGGTCCCACGGTCCAACCGCCGGCCCAACCACGCGCGGCGCAGCCTGCTGCAGAGCCCCGTCACGCGGCCCCGGCAGCCGCTGGACCGAGGCCGGCGTCGTCTCTGCCCGAGGGGCTGCCGCCACGAGTAGCGCCCACCGCCTCGGCAATTACACCACCGCCGGCGGCCTCTGAGGCTCCCGCCCCCATCGACCGCACGGTCACGACCACCGTGGGCGAGGAGACCGTAGTCCGTCTCGACGGCGAAAACTGGCTGTTTCTGGGATCAACCCCCGAAGGTGTGGTCTATCGACGGCGGCGATTGTTGGACGGCGCAACAGAGGTGGTGCTCCGAC
>REDM01000159.1 GCA_007693485.1 Spirochaetaceae bacterium | reverse complement strand
GCCGCATGAGCGCCGGAAGCCATCCTACTTGCTCTTCGCTGACGGCAGGTAGGGATAGACCTCGCGGGCGAGCGACTGGATCGACATCGTCTGCAACCACACCTTGCCCGGTCCCGTGAGCGTGGTAAGGAAGAGCCCTTCCCCACCGAAAAGCATATTGCCGATACCCTTCACCATCTGGATATCCATGTTCACACTCTCCTGGAACATCGCGACAGCGCCGGTTTCAACCTTGATCGACTGTCCGACGGCCAGCTCCATCTCAATCACCTCACCGTCGATTTCCACGAAGGCCATGCCGCTGCCACGCAACCGCTGCATGACAAAGCCCTCACCGCCGAAGAAGCCGGTTCCAAGCCGCTTCTGGAAGGCAATGTCAAGCTCTACCGAGAGTTCGGAACAGAGAAAGGAGCGCTTCTGACAGATCATGTCGACCTCGTCCACCCGCACCGGCATGATCTTCCCGGGGAAGGTGTGGCCAAATGCGATCCGCGCGCCGTCGACTCGTGCCTCGTAATTGTTGAGAAATCCCGACTCGCCCATCATCGACCGCTTGACCAGACCACCGAGGCCGCCCTGCATCTTGGTCTTCATGTCGACGTCGCTGTCCATCCACTTCATCGCACCGGCCTGACACTGCACCACCTCTCCGAGCGAGAGGGTAATCGTCACCATCGGCATCGTTGTTCCTACAATCTCGTACTTCACGGCGTCCTCCTCGAGCAGAATTGTACCACGGAACACCCCGCACGGAGCAGCTTTTGCCGATGATTCGTTGCGGCAGGAAAGGAGTCCCGGTATAGTAGAGCGCGACCGCAGAGTGCGGAAGGGAGACCGGAACGTGTCGGATCTGATTGGATTGTTGATTGCCTATGTCGCCATTCCGATGATCATCGCGGGTGCGCAGCTTCTGCTGTCTGCGCATCTGGTAGATGCCACGGTTGCGCGGAAACTGATCCACGTGGGAGTGTCGCACTGGTGGCTTATTGCCATGCGGTTTCACACGTCGATGGGCTTTGCCCTGGTGGGACCGGTGAGCTTTGTACTCATTAACACACTGGTCTACCGCTACCACCTGTTGTCGGCCATGGAAGAGCCAAACCATCAGAAGAACCTGGGGACGATCTACTTTCCGATCAGCCTCATCGTCCTGGTGCTGATGAGCTTTTCCGGCCCCATGCCGAAGTACGTCGGTGGCATTGGCGTTCTGGTGATGGGTTACGGAGACGGACTCGCCTCGATTATCGGTACACAGTTTGGCCGGCGACGCGTGCCGCTCTTTGGCGGCAGCAAAAGCGTGGTCGGGACGCTGACCATGGGTGTGGTTTCGACCTGCGTCGTGGCGATCTGGGTTGCGCTCTTTCACGCCCGTGGTGGAGATCCCGGGTTTGTGATTCTCTCGGCGGTGGTCACGGCGCTCATCGCGACCGTCCTTGAGCTCGCAACTCCGTTTGGTCTGGACAACCTCACCGTGCCCATTGGCACCGCGCTCTTTTTTCTGGCGGTGTTTGCATGAGCCTGTTCTGGGTTCGCGTGGTTCCGGCGCTCATCCTGAACGCCGGTGCGGCGGTGGGCGCCTGGTACCGCGGGTCGGTGTCGCGCTCGGGGGCGCTCGCGGGGTTTCTGGTAGCCGGGGGAATCTACCTCTTCGGCGGGTTCTGGCTCTGGGCGCTGCTGATGGTCTTTTTTGTGGCGGGCAGTGTCGCGAGCCGCTTCGGCGCACATCGCAAGATGGTGCTGGACCGATTGCACGAGAAAGGCAGCAGCCGTGACGGCTGGCAGGTAGTGGCCAACGGCGGCCCCGGTCTGGTTGTGGCCGTTGGCTACGGGATCAGCGGTCACCCGGCCTTCGCGATCGCGTGCGCGGCGGCCTTCGCCGCGGCGACGGCAGACACTCTGGCAAGCGAGATTGGCTTTCTCAGCCGCCGCCCCCCGGTATCGGTCCTGACCGGGCGGCCGCTGCCGCCGGGGACATCGGGTGGGGTATCGATGCTGGGCAGCGCGGCGGCAGCGGCCGGCGCAGCGGTGATCGCCGCCACCTTTGTGGTTGGCTGGGTGCTGCGCCATGCGATTGGCGGCGATACGGGCGGCGTGGAAAGCACGGGAGCCTTTGGTGGTGCCGGCGGCACGATGGTTCTGGCTGCGGCGATCACCGCTGCGGGGGTGGCGGGCTCATTCATCGACAGCGTGCTCGGTGCCACGGTGCAGGCCCACTACTCCGACGGCGCCACCGGCGAACTCACCGAGCGACCCCACTCCACCGGCGTTCCAAATCGCCTCGTGCGCGGGGTACGCGGGTTCAACAACGACGTGGTAAACGCCCTGTCGGGACTTCTGGTTACCGCCGCGATGCTGTTCGTGGCGTTCTGGGTACTCAGCCCCTGAGCGACGTCGGGTTCCGCCCCCAGGCGATGTGCGTGGATGATGACGCACCGAGAACACGAACCGGAAGCTCCGAGCGGCGGTCGATCAGCCCCCGGTGGAGGGGAGCCGCATCCAGCGACCAGCCGTCACCGGACGAGCGGAGCGTGAGCTCGGTAAGATCGTAGGTGCCGTTCCGGTAGTCGGTTGAGATGCCGTCGTCCTCGTGCAGCCGAAACTGGACAACGCTGTTGACCGGGCCGGGGTAGAGGTCCAGATATAACGAGCCGGAGACGGCCGACGCATCCAGAGAAGGAGCGACAGCACAGCGAGGGATGATCGCCGGGGTTCGCACAAAGAGCGGGATACGCTCGAGGGGCGCGGGGACGGCGACGTCCATCGGCCCCTGGTAGTGATCCCCCGTGTGAAAATCGCACCAGCTGCCCTCGGGAAGATAGACGCTGCGGCACTCGACACCCGGCTGTACCACGGGAGCGGCCATCAGCGACGGGCCAAGCATGAACTGATCGTTCAGGTTGCGTACCCGAGGATCGGAGCCAAAGTGAAGTACCAGAGGCCTCATGACCGGCAGGCCGGTCCGGGCTGCCTCGGCGAAGAGCGCGTAGAGGTACGGAATGAGCGAGTAGCGCAACTCCACAGCGGCGCGGGCCACCGCCTCGACCCTCGCGCCAAACGACCACGGCTCGTGGTTGGCGCTGCCGATCACGCTGTGCGCGCGAAAGAAGGGTGTGAGCGCCGCGCACTGCATCCAGCGTGCGTAGAGCTCGCCGGACGCGTCGTCCTGGAATCCGCCGGCGTCCGCCCCCACGAAGGGCACGCCGGAGAGCCCGAGGTTGAGCAGCATGGGGATGGACGCCGCGAGATGCTCCCACCAGCTGTGGTTGTCTCCGGTCCAGACCGCCGCGTAGCGCTGGATGCCCGCGTACCCCGCGCGGGTGAGCACAAAGGCGCGCTCGCCGGGACGCTGGGTTTCGAAGGCTTCGCGGGTTGCCATGCACATCGCCAGCCCGTAGAGATTGTGAAACCGGTCAAGCGACTGTGGCCGCCCGTCGTTGTCGACCCACGTGTCCGAAGGCGGGGTAAACCGTGGTCGGTCGTGCATGTTGCCGGTGAAATCGGCCGGTTCGTTCATGTCGTTCCAGATGCCCGCGACGCCCGCCGAGAACAGCTCGCGGTGCTGTGCCGCCCAGAACGAGCGCGTGGCGGTGCGGGAGAAATCCGGGAACACGGCGTCACCCGGCCACACCTTTCCCACGTAGACCGATCCGTCACCGCTTCGAACAAAGTGCCCGTCGCGAACTCCCTCCATGTAGACCGGGTAGTCTGCATCAACCTTCACGCCGGGATCGACTATGGTCACCACGCGAAAGCCCTGCTCGCGCAGATCTCCGATGAGCGCGGTGGGATCGCCGAAGCGCTCCGGATCCCAGGTAAAGACCCGGTATCCGCGCATGTAGTGGATGTCCAGGTGGAGGACGTCGCAGGGAATGGCACGGTCGCGCATCTCGGTCGCAACCTCGCGCACGCGGGCGGCGGTCTCGTAGGAGTAGCGGCTCTGCTGGAACCCCAGCGCCCACAGCGGGGGAAGCTCCATCCGTCCGGTAAGTTCGGTATAGCGCTCGATGACACCGGCCGCGCTGTCGGCAAAGAGATACCAGCTGTCCACCCACTGCTGCTCCACGGTTACCGCCACCTGCCGGTGGTCGCGCAGATCAAACCAGGAGCGTTCGGGTGCATCGATAAAGTGGCCTACCGCCCCTTCGGGGCCAACGTGGATGAAGAAGGGAATCGACTGGTAGAGCGGATCGCGGGTGGGTAGGTGCTGCGGTTCGTCGCTGTTCCACATCTGATAGAGGCGGCCGCTTTTCTCGAGAAATCCGGTTTTCTCGCCCAGGCCGTAGACCGCATCGGATTGGCCTCGGGCGGTCGCCAGACCAATGCCTTCTCTGCTCCAGACAAACCCGTGGTCTACGTCGGACACGCGCTGCGCGCGGGATGTGCCCTCGCCGAGGGTCACCGCGCCGGTTGCACGGTTGATGATGGCGGGTATTGGTCCGTCAACGCGGATCAGGGTGGGATCGGTGACTGCGGCGTTGACCGGGACCGGCTCGGGTCGGCCAACCACCGCCCACGACCGATAATCGGCGCCCGGTTCCAGTCGTTCGATGCGCCGACGCACGATTCCGTTCTGGTACCAGTCCAGCCGCAGGTGGCCGTGTTCGAGGCCTACGCCAATTCCATTGGGATAGACATGGTGGGAGAGAACCCGGCCGCAGGGAAACCTCCCCGTATCAAAGACGGACATCTGCCGACCGACCGAGAGGAGGTCGCTGGATGCTTCGCGTGCCATGGTGTTACGAGTCCTTGCGTTGCGCCCCAGTTACGTCGGCAATCTCGGCGTCGCTGAAGACGCGATCGATTGCCAGAACGATGATGAAGCGGTCGTCCTGCTTGCCAATACCCTGGATGAACTGGGTATCAACCTTGGTGCCGAGGCGCGGCGGCGGTTCGATATCGCCGGGATCGAGGTTGATCACCTCCTGCACCGAATCGGCAATCATGCCCAACACCACCATCTCTCCGGAAACCGAAACCTCAATGACGATGATCGACGTGGCGATGGTCTTTTCGATCTCCGGCATACCGAATTTGGAGCGCAGGTCGATCACCGGGACTACGGCGCCCCGAAGATTGATCACCCCTTTCATGAACTCGAGCGTGCGCGGAACCTTGGTGACGCTGGTGTACTCCAGAACTTCCTTGACCGAGTAGACGCCAACCGCGTACAGCTCACCGTCGAGAGTGAAGGTAAGGTACTGATTGGCCTCGTTCTGCATCACATCGCTCATGATTCTTCTCCCATCGTAGTGGCGAACTTTTCCAGAAAGCGCTCGAGCGCCTTCCCACTGAGGCCCGCGGCCTCGGCAGCCGCGCGCAGCGAGTTGTGTGCCGTGCCGCCGGTTGCGGCGTCACTGGAAGTCGCGGCGGCGTTGGCCGGCGCGGCATCGTTGGTGGCCGTCAGAGCACCCTGCACCGCGGTGTACTCCGCGCGCGAGAGCCGAACCCCGCCCGCTACGTGCTCCTCGAACGCCTCGGTTGCCAGCGGGCAGACCGCGCGCGCGCAATGGAGCATCGCCTCGGCGTAGGCGCGAATCTCGTACTGCGCGTGGGCGTCGAGGCGCAGCGACAAAAAGCGAAACAGGTTGTGCAGGTCGATCTGCCAGTACCATTGGGTGTAGAGGCTGACCGGAAGATTGATGCGGGCAAGTTCGCGCGCGAGGCCGGTCTCCAGCAGCTCTTCGTAGCCGCGGTAGGCCACACGCTGCTGTTCGCTCAACGAGGCGGAAATCCGCGCGGCCGTCTCCGCATCTACCGCATCCGCCTCGCGCCCCTGCTTGTTGTCGCGACTCTGCAGCGCGATCTTGTCAGCCGCGGGGACGTAGAACTCTTCTTCCATCACGCTGTATCGGCCCGAGATCTCATTGAGCCGGGCGGTGCGGTGACGCACCCACTGTCGAGCGACAAAGATGGGCATCTTGGTGTGGAAGGTGAGGACCACCTGCTCAAACGGCGAGGTGTGGTCGTTTCGCATCAGGTAGTTGATGAGGCCGCGGTCTTCACGATAACTCTTTGTGCCAGCACCGTAAGATACACGCGCCGACTGCACAATTCGCTGATCGCCGCCGAGATAATCCACCAGACGGACAAAGCCCTTGTCCAGAACCGGGAATTCCTGGTCCAGCAGTGCCTCTGCTTCGGGTACAACACAGTGCGCCATCACTCCCCCCTTGTCGGTTCAGCATACCAGCAAGCGGCCCCGGCTCGCAACGGCCGAAATCTGCCCCGAAGCTTGGTGAAAAATCGGCGAGACAAAAGCAGGGAGAACAAAAGGTGATTTATAGAGGGTATGAGATCCATTACCCACTGGGAGTTTGTGCCGGAGGATACGCCGGAGACCTTTGAGCCGCCGTTCTGCCTCAACCCGAAGTGCCGCTTTCATAACGAGCACAACGCAGGTCAGGCAACCTTCACCTGGTTCTACCGCCACGGCAGCTACCACACCGAGGC
>REDM01000186.1 GCA_007693485.1 Spirochaetaceae bacterium | reverse complement strand
CCTACGTGGTCTTTGCCGGCCTGTTTGGATTGAGTGTACGGTTTTACGGAAGCTTTGGGCTGGCGGTTGCGATTACCTTTCCCCTTCACCTGCTCTTTTTTGGGTTCATCATGCTGCGTGCGCTGTGGATCCGGTTCCGCGGTGGTCGCCTGGACTGGCGGGGTCGGGAGGTCTGCCCCGGAGGAGACACCAACGGCGGTGCGGGCACCGCCCCGGACGGCGCGTGATGCTACCGGCAGTGCGAGTTGGCGTGATCGCCGTCACCTGGGTGGCGATTCAGATTGGCAGCGGGTTCATCGCCCACCGGATTCCGCTTTCCTGGTTCCAGAAGGAGCGCTTCCTGTTTCGTACCCGGCGCTTTGAACGAGGTGGGGCGTTTTACCGACGCGTCTTTCGGATACACCGCTGGAAGCGCCTGTTGCCAGAGGCAGGCGCAACCTTTTCAGGCGGCTTCGCGAAGCGATCGCTGGCGGGTGCCGGCCCCGACTACCTGAAGCGTTTTGTGGCCGAGACCCGCCGTGCGGAACTCACCCACTGGCTCCCCCTCCTCTTCTCGCTCACCTTCTTTCTCTGGAACCCGCCTGAAGTGGCCGTCTGGATGCCACTCTTTGCCCTGGTGGTCAACGCACCGTTTATTATGGTGCAGCGGAACAACCGGCCCCGTTTGCAGCGGGCGGCGCGGGAGGTGGCTCAACACTTCACCCGCCCGCAGTCTCCGTAAGCTAAAACAGCGAGGGCATCAGTAGCCGCGGGATCGTAAGAACAATGTCCGGGAAGAATGCCACCAGCAACAACGTGGCAACGGCGACCATGAAGTACGGGAGTGTGCCTCGAAAGGCTCGCTCGATGGTGATATTGGAAATTGATGCGGCGATCAGCAGACACAATCCGTAAGGAGGAGTCACGAGTCCCATGGAGAGCGTCATGGTGACGATGATGCCCAGGTGCACTGGGTCTATTCCGAGGGCCCGGGCCGACGGCAGAATTACCGGAACAAAGAGAATCATCGCCGGAATGCCGTCCATGAATGTTCCGATAAACAGGAAGAACAAGACGATGATACCGACAAATGCGCCGGTTCCCAGCGCGGAGCCGGAGAAAAAGTCAAAGATGATTCGGGAAATCTGATAATGGGCCATGAGCTGACCCAGCGCACTGGCGGTGGCAAGGGCGAAAAGCGACAACGAACTGAGCTTCAGTGTATCGATCAAGATCGTGGGGAGATCCCTCAGCCGGATGGTCTTGTAGACAAACAGTCCAATGATCAGCGCGTACAGACACGCAAAGGCCGCGGCTTCGGTGGCGGTGTAAAACCCGGTAACAATACCACCAACAATGATGACCGGAGTCAGAAGCGCCGGGAGGCTTTCCTTGAAGTGCTGCCAAATCTTTCGAAAGTCGATCGCGTCCACTTTGGGGAAGTTTTTCCGCAACGCTACCGCGTAGACAACGGCCATCATGGAGAGTCCCACCAGTACCCCAGGAACAATGCCCGCAAGGAACAGCGCCGAAACCGGCGTATTACTTATTCCGGCGTACACCACCATTACGATACTTGGTGGAATGATGCTGCCGATCGTGGAAGAGGCTGCGGTAACCCCAACAGCTGTCTCTTTGTCGTATCCGGATTCTTCCATACTGGGAATGAGGATTTTCCCAACGCCGGCGGTATCAGCCTGCGACGATCCGGACACTCCTGCGAAAAACATGGAAACCAGAATATTGGCGTGGGCAAGACCTCCACGAATGTGCCCAACAAGTGAGAGAGAAAAGTTGATTAACTTCTGTGAGATTTTGCCCTGGTTCATGATGTTGGCGGCTAGTATGAACAAGGGAACCGCCAGCAGCACAAACGAGTTCAAGCCGTGGAACATGCGCACGAACACCACCACGCGGGGAAGCGCTGGAATGAGCGCGATCCCGGTGTACGCCACAATACCGAGTGAGAACGCAATTGGAACGCCAATGGCGATCAGGCCCACAAACAGAATAACCAGTGCGATTTCGATCATTGGTCTGCCACCAGATTTCGAATTGCGTTGATTTCATCGACGATGTGCGAAACGAGATAGAGACACATGGTGGCACCAGCGATTGGAATGCACAACCAGGTGTATCCCATCTTGACCTGCGGAAGACTGATCCATTGATGGTTCCAGAACGCTCGTGCCGCCTCCATCCCATGAACCACCATGAGAAGCGCAAACGCTCCCATTGCACTAAAAATAAGAATGGCAAGAATGTGCTTCGGGATCCCGGTCAGGGTATCCCCTAGTGAAGTGAAGGCAAAGTGCCTTTTGCCGTGAACCATGGCGGCGGCACCCATGAATACCGACCACGTGAACGAGTAGACGGCAAGGTCGTCGGTCCACGGGATAGGGATTCGCAGGTACCGACTGAAAATCTGAATCAGCACCGCAATGAGAAATACCGCGAGGCAGACGATTCCAGCAGCAAGCTGAACCGAATAGACGCCCTCGATCACCTTCTTCATCGCTCCCTCCTTGCGGATCTACTCATGAAGCCAGAAATCGCCCCCGCGCGGAAGTGTGCGGGGGGCGTGTTGTGGCTGATCGCTCTTCGATTTCGAAGAGACGAGTGGTTATCTCGTTGCTCGAACGGCTTCGAGAAGCTGTGTCATGTTATTGTCGCGTGCAAACTGATCCTGGATCGGAAGTGCAATCTGTCGAAAGGCCGGCAGGTTTACCTGGTTGACCGTACCGCCCTCAGCGATTACGCGCGATCGAGACTCATCGAGCATCCGGTAGGTTACTTCACGTTCCTTGGCGGTTGCCGCTTCGGCAGCCTCCTGAATCCACTGCTGCTGCTGCGGAGTGAACCGATTCAGACGGTTTCCGTTTGCAAGAAGAAGCCGGGTGGTGAAGTCATGGTACGTTTCGGAGATGAATCGTCCGTTTCGTGTGCGGTGGTGGTCTTGCAGGCTGAAGTTGGTGAAGTCGTTCTCAGCAGCGTCAACGGTACCCTGCTGCAGCGCCTGGTAGAGTTCTCCCCAACCAACCTGAGCGGGGATGGCGCCAACCTGGGACCAGAATGCCTGCTGAACGGGCGAATCCTGCAGGCGAATTCGTAGTCCCCGTGCATCGGTTGGCTCAACGATGGGCCGGCTCCCGTAGAAGTGCCGGACTCCGGCGCTCCAGTATCCCATGATCATAAAGTCATTGTTTGTCCGCTGCGCGATGATGTCGCGCATCTCTCGGCCAAAATCGCCATCGACTGCGCGTTCCCAGTGTTCGAAGTCGTCGAACAGATACAGCAATGCCAGGATGTTGACCTCGGGCACGCCAATCCGGGTCATGAAACCGGGCGAAGCAACCACGAGGTCGACGGCACCAAGCTGCAATTGCTCGATAAGCTCGGATTCATTGGTACCGAGTGTACCCGCGTGCACGGTCACCGTCATGGATCCGCCCGACAAACGTTCCAATACGTTTTTGAACTCTACCATCCCGAACTGGTATGGGTTATCGGTGGATGTCTGGTTATGCGCCACAACGAGATTGATGGCGCCGCCGGTTGCCGATTCCCGCGCGCCTGCGGTAAACGCAAGTGCCGGCAAGAGCAGGGCGAATATCAACGCGATTCCAATACGCCGTTTCATGAGAGCCTCCTTGAATGACCTGCCAGTTTTCGCAGGTCTGTGAAATGTGCGAAATCGTCTTATGTTAGTATGTCATGGCATTTCTGTCAAGGAAAACTTTGCGTTTCATCGTCCGATGAAATACCCATTATAGTGCAAGTATCGTTTTCCATACTGCAGAGTCTACGGGTATCCCATTTTCGGTGTTTTCACGGCGACGGTATAGTGCCGACTCCCCCGGGTACTTTACGGATGATTCACCTGCGGGAACGGAAGACGCTTTGAGATCAGTGATGGCATCGTACAACGTTTCCTGGATCAGTGTCGGGTTGGGTAGCGCGGATATGTTGAATGCGATAAACACCTGCGAGAGACGATACTCGTCACCGCCGAGCCGGCCAATCTGGCAGGTGGTGTTTCCCCCAGACAGGATGGCGGCGAGTAGGTCGAGGACAATAGACAATCCCGAACCTTTCCAATACCCGATCGGAAGTACTCGCCACGTCCGGGTAATCGCATCAGGGTCAGTTGTAAGGTTACCCGATTCGTCATACCCCCCGGGAAAGGGAAGACGCTTTCCCTCAAGCGCCATGGATTCAATCTTTCCATAAGAGTACTGAGACAATGCGGCATCGAACACGATATGTCCCCCTTCTGGGCGAGGAATCGCCACCACAAGCGGATTATTCCCGATCTTTCGGTCTGAACCGCCCCACGCCGGCATATTCGGCATCGTGTTGGTCCAACAAAGTGCAGCAAATCCGCGATCCGCTGCTTGCCAGCCGTACGCGCCTCCACGCATCCAGTGATTGGTATTGTGAAGAGCCACCGCCCCGATGCCGTGCATCTGCGCAAGTTCTATCGCGCGGCTCATGCAGTACCGTGCATTCAGGTTACCCATTCCTTGGTGCCCATTCCATCGTTCGATGGCACCAAGACTGGCCTCCAGCTCAGGCTGTGCGCCTACGTCGATGTACCCCTTCTCGATGTAGGACACCACCCGGGGGAACCGGTTGACTCCGTGCGACGCGACCCCATCAAGCGTATTGTCTGCGAAGAGCTGAGCAGACTCCGCGGCACGATCGGCGGCCATGCCGTGTCTTCTGAGGACCCGAGATAATTCGGTTACAATGTCAGCGTACGCGATTCTCATAATGAAACATCCTCTCTTCCGTTTATCCGGTGACCGGATTATCTGGTTCTCATTGCATGCCGGCGACCGAACGCAGGCAAGTCAACCAACTTTGTAAGGATATAATAGCATAATCGCACTGCTTGTGCCATTCTATGATAGAATTGCGTGACCTTTGGCGATGGACTGTATCGAATTCTTTGAATATGGGGGTAGTAAACGTGGTCGGTCTTCGAGACACAAAAGTTGACAAAACGATTCCAGTTCCGCTGTACTACCAGGTAAAACAGCATCTTCGCACCTTTATTGCCCAATGCTCGGAAGGGGATCCTATACCAACCGAGCAAGAACTCTGCTCACACTTCGGTGTGAGCAGACCGACGGTGCGGCAAGCGATCGTGGAACTGGTGAGTGAAGGTCACCTGATCAGGAGCAAAGGAAAAGGGACCTTCGTTACTAAGCCGAAGGTTCAACGGAGTTTCTTCCACGTACTGCAGAGTTTCAACGATGAGATGCGAACAAGCGGGCGCAATCCGACTACTGAAGTACTCGAGCTGTGTCGGATGAGTGCCGCCGGTGCGATTGCAGCGCATCTCTCGCTTGAGTCTGGAAGTGACGTCTATTTCCTCAGAAGGCTTCGTTTCGCCGACAACCGGCCGCTGATGGTCGTGAACTCGTTTCTCCCAGAGTGTATCGTCCCCAATCTCGAGCGCCATGACTTTCAGCAGGTTGGGCTCCACGCGCTACTCACCTCAGCCTACGGCCTTATGCTCAACCGCGCGGTCCGCGCGGTTGAGGCTGTCGAAATGCCCGCGGCCGAGTCACGCCTGCTGCAGGTGCGCCTGGGAAGCCCGGCACACTACGTAGAAACGACGTTCTTCGTCCAAGACGATGTACCGGTGGAGTTTGCCGTGGCATGGTACCGAGGCGACGCGAGTCGGTTTACATTCGAATTGCGCTCATCCGACGTCACTGCGTGAAGGAAAGAATAAGCCGTTGGTCGCCGAAATGGTCATCGTTCGTTTTTGCCTGGACTGAACTTCGCACCGTTACCCGCTGGCCACACCGAGTCCTTACCAAGACATCGAATCGCCTGTCGCCACCTTCAATGCACCTCGTCGTGGGAACCGATGGTGACCGGGATGATGGTTTCTTACCGCATGAGCAGGTCGGGATGTCCCTTGAGGAACTTCTTCGCCTGACGAATGTACGACTCGGTGTAGAGGATTCCAGGCACCCGCAACCCGTTTGATGTGATCTTCGACCGACTCGTGGATTATGTTGCCCTCGGCGAGACCCCTCACGGTCTCCGTGATTGCGGCTTCGAGCTCGCATGCGCGCAGGTGCTGGTACTATTCCATCAATACAAAAACCAAACGGTTCTTGCCGCGCACCGAGATAATCGCCTCCTCGCCGGCTGCGGCCACCTTCTCGAGTCGCGAGACACCTTTGGTCTTCAGCTCATTGGCAGTCAATAGGATTGGCATACTTCCTTCGTTGAAACGGTACGATGGATCGAACTTGTAATGAAAGAAATATCAAACGAATGATACGGCGAAAAATGACGATTGACAGTCGGCTATCCTTGAATATTCAGAAGTTTTTATATAGTTTACTCGTATGAACGAATCACCACCGGCATCGGACACACCCGATGCAAAAAGCCAAGCGCCGACCGGAGCCGGAGTGCTGCTGTTTACCCTGGGTTTTCTGGCCTTCTGGGCCAACGGAGATA
>REDM01000266.1 GCA_007693485.1 Spirochaetaceae bacterium | reverse complement strand
GCGGCATCGGTGTGTCCGGAAACGCAGTGGAGATCCGCGGGTAGGGAAGGAGAACGGCTTCCTGTCCGTCAATCCCATCCCCGGCAACCCGCTGTGTCCGTCTATTTTTTTCCGGTATTGGTATCGCACGGCACCAGATATGCGGTACCACTCAACGCATGAGCGAGCAGACATGGAATCCGGACCGCTACCGTGCCAATACCGGCTTCGTCGCAGCGTGTAACGCCGCTCGGGCACGGCATTCGCGGTTGGCTGGAGGTTTTTGCCCGGCACGCCATTGACGAGTTTTCGCACGGCGAGGCGGAGCAGTTTCTGTCCTCGTGCGAGGCACGCGCCCGCGACCACCTCTGGAGCGAAGAACACGGCTGGTCGGCCGACTACGTTCGCCTGCGATTTGTTGCGCAGCCGATGTAGATCAATCGGCACTACACGGTGCTCCGCGAAATGTCTATCTCAACAAGACACTTCCCGTATGCATACGGCCCCTTTCCCCGAAGCAACCCAAAGTTATACCTCCTTTCCGCGGTTCGCGATTGGCATTCTCCCCGTTTCCGCGCATAATGGCATGTGTCCTCATCAAGAATTCACAACACGTGACGATGCTCGGACACAACGATAATCTCAAGGAGGGATTTATGAAACTGAACAAGATCATCACCCTGGTTCTGGTGATGGCGATGCTCTTCAGCGTGGTCACCGCCTTTGCCGGCGGGCGACCGGAGCGCACTGATCGCGTGGTGGCGTACTCCGCCCATGAAGACTCGATCATTGCCGGTATGGTGGCACTTTGGGAGCAGGATCATCCCAACATCCAGCTTGAAGTAATCCGCATGGGTTCCGGCGACGTGATCAACCGCGTCCGTGCCGAGAGCGCAAACCCCCAGGCGGACGTCATCTGGAGCATCGGTGGTGAGGCCCTGGAGCAGAACAGTGAACTGCTCGAGCCGTTTACCCCTGCTGAATGGAACATGATCGCCGACGTGTACAAGGTCGGAACCAACTGGCTCCCCTACACCGGCATCATGAACGTCTTTCTGGTAAACACCGACATGCTGTCGGACAGCCAGATGCCTCGCACCTGGCCGGATCTTGCCGCACCCCATGTTGCGGGCGTCAGCACTGCCCGGGCGGACCAGTCGGGTTCGGCCTTCATGCAGATGGCCAACGTACTCGCCATCTACGGCGACGATGACGCCGGTTGGGACGTCTATCGCTCCATCATGGAGAACTTCTTCATTGCGCCCAGCTCCGGTGCGGTATCCCGTCTGACCAACGACGGTGAGATCCCCGTTGCGGTGACCCTGGAAGACAACGCCCAGCGCTTTGTCGCCGGTGGTGGTCCGGTACGCATCGTCTATCCCGAAGACGGCGTCATCGCCGCACCCGACGGCATCGCTATCATCGCGGGAGCGCCCAACAAGGCCGGTGCCGAGACCTTTGTGAACTGGGCTCTCTCTGCCCGCGTCCAGAACTTCCTGGTCCAGGAAATGGGACGCCGCCCCGTACGGACCGATGCATCCACTCCTCCGGGTCTTCCGCCGCTGAGTGAGATCAACACCATCGAGTACGACTTCGCGTGGTCCGCGGCCAACCGTGCCCAGTTCATCGAGCGGTTCCGCGAGCTGGCCATGGAGCTCGATCTCTAGACACCGCGATCGAGGAACCTCGGTTTCTTGCGGACTGATAGCGGGCTCACAGTGGTGGGCCCGCTTCTTGTACGGTACCATCTGCCTAAGTGAGGGTTGCATCATGGCAAAACGAATCCTGATCGATGGAGTGCGCAAGACCTTTCCCGGTGTTGTTGCCCTCGACAACGTTGATATCGAGGTGAAAGAGGGCGAGTTCTTCACCCTGCTCGGGCCGAGTGGCTGCGGCAAGACTACGCTCCTGCGGACCATTGCCGGCTTCTATCAGCAGGACGCCGGACACATCCATGTTGGCGACGCCATCATCGACAAGGTGCCGGCCCACCAGCGGGACATCGGCATGGTTTTTCAGAACTACGCAGTCTTTCCCCACATGACGGTGGCGGAAAATGTGGCCTTTGGCTTGAAGAATCGCAAGGTTCCCAACGCAGAAATCGGCCCCCGGGTTGCCAAGGCCCTGGCGACGGTACAGCTTACGGGATACGAGGAGCGAACACCGGACAAGCTCTCCGGTGGTCAGCAACAGCGCGTTGGTCTGGCACGAGCAATGGTGATCGAACCACGACTGCTCCTGCTTGACGAGCCGCTGTCCAACCTGGACGCCAAGCTGCGACTCCAGATGAGGGAAGATATTCTGGACATCCAGCGACAGCTGGGCATCACCGCGGTCTACGTGACCCACGACCAGGAAGAGGCCCTGGTCATCTCGGATCGCATCGCCGTGATGAACTTTGGGAAGCTCCAGCAGATCGGGACTCCCTGGGAGATCTACCGCGATCCGGTGAACCGGTTTGTTGCGACCTTTGTCGGAAACATGAACGTTCTCAGCGCTGCGGAGACGCTCGCGGCCGCAGGTGCATCCGAGGAGTTGCGACGGCTCATGCCCGCCGGGGTGCCGGAAGAGCAGGTAACCGTGGCGTATCGGCCTGAGGATGCACACATCGCGCTGCCCGGCGAGGCAACCCCGCGCGAAGCCGTTTCGTTTGCCGGACGCATCGACAAGACGCTCTTTCTGGGTTCGAGCGTGGTGTATCGCGTGCATCTGAGTGGGGACGTCTCAACCACCGTGAATGAGTATGTCTCGGAGAAGGCGCACTTGCGCCCCGAGCAATCCAATGCCGTGGTACTCGTGCCGCGTGACAAGCTGCTCTTCTTCCACACCGAAGACGGCCGGCGGCTGCGGGCGGAGGGTTGATCGTATGGTGAACTGGTTGCGCAGAAACGGTTTCTGGGGAGGCGTGACCCTCATGGGGTACGTCATCTTCGCCATTCTCATTTTTATGCCCATCTACTCCATCATACGCGAGAGCTTCTTTGACGCCCGAAGCGGTGACCTTGGTCTGGGCAACTACGTGACCTTCTTCACCACCCCCTATTACTTTCGAACGCTCTTCAACAGTGCCTTCGTCTCTCTTGGGGGAACCCTTGGCGCGGTGATCCTGGGCGTGCCGCTCGCGTTTTTCACAACGCGCTATCGTATCCGCGGAAGCGCGGTGCTCTCCACCCTGGCGACTCTCGCGCTGTTGACCCCGCCCTTCCTCGGCGCCTACGCGTGGATCGTGATGCTGGGGCGCAACGGGTTTGTGCGCCACATGTTCCTCAACCTCGGCATTGAGCTTCCCACCATCTTCGGGCCGCTGGGGATCATCATCGTGTTTACGCTGCAGTTCTACCCCTTCGTCTACCTGCTGACCGCGAGCGGGCTCAAGACCGTAGACCGTTCCCTGGAGGAGGCGGCGGAAAACCTGGGGGCACGTCCGTTCCGCAAGTTCATGAAGGTGACGATGCCGCTGGTGCTGCCCTCAATTACATCCGGAGCCCTTCTGGCATTCATGCTGGCGCTCTCCAACTTCGGTACCCCCATGATCATCGGTGGTGGATACCGGGTCCTGCCCACCATGGCGTACGCCATGTACACCAGCGAGGTGGCTACCCGGCCGGCCATGGCCTCTACCATCAGTATCATCATGGTCATTGTTGCGGCCCTGGCCATCTTCCTGCAGCGGTACGCGGCCAACCGCCGCAAATTCACGAGCATGCTCCTGAACCGGCCGGTGGTGCTTCGCCTGAAAGGCATGAAGAATGTACTCGCCCACCTCGTCTCCTACCTCATCGTGGCGCTCAGCACCCTGCCCATGGTTGTCGTGGTGGTGTTCGCCTTCCGCAACACCAGCGGGCCGGTCTTCATCCCGGGCTTTGGCCTGGACAGCTTTCGCCGGGTCATCCTGGGGGTACCGCAGGCAATCACCAACAGTATGGTCTACTCTTTTACCGCGCTGATCCTGATCGTAGGCGTGGGAACCTTGCTTGGGTTCGTTCTCAGCCGGCGGCGAACCAAGGCCAATCTGGTGCTGGATGCCCTCCTGATGAGTCCCTATATCATCCCCGGAACGGTGCTCGGAATCGGGTTCATCGTCACCTTCAACCGGCCTCCCTTCTTTCTGCAGGGCACCGCGGCCATCATGATCCTGGCCTACTTCATCCGGCGGCTGCCCTATTCGGTGCGGTCCGCCATCTCGATCCTGCAGCAGATCGATCCGGCGCTCGAAGAGGCCGGCATCAGTCTGGGTGCGCCCCCGGCCCGCGCCTTCGTGAAGGTGGCGCTGCCGCTCATGATTCCCGGGATCATCTCCGGTGCGGTACTGAGCTGGGTGACGGCGATCAACGAGCTCTCCACATCCATCCTGCTCTACGTGGGGGGTACCATCACCATGCCCATCCGGATCTTTCTGTCGGTCATGGACGGCCATTTTGGTCCTGGGTCCGCCATGGCCACCATCCTGCTTGCCGCAACCGGACTGGCGCTTCTGGTGTTGAACGTCTTTGGAGACAGCAAGCGGAACATCGTCTGATCATCCCGTCAGGGATGATTGGTACCTGCAATACGAGGAGCCTGGCATCTTGAGTGCAATCACCGTTGTGGCCTTTGACTATGGGGGCGTTATCGCCCAGCGTATCGACGAGAACACCGTCCTCCACATGGCCGCGGAGGCGGGAGCCGCCCCTGGCCCGTTTCTCCGCGAGCTCTGGTCCCACCGGGCGGCCTACGATGCGGGCACCCTCGACGCGCCGGCCTACTGGAGCGCGGTCACGCGAGACGCCGGCGGGAAGGAGCTCACCGAAGAGCTGCTGCAGAGCCTGCTTATACTTGATGCCCTGGGGTGGACCCGGGTCAATCCGGGCATGGTAAGGTGGATGGGCGCACTGCGCCGGGCCGGATTGCGGCTGGTGCTTATCTCCAATATGGCGGTTGCCACCTACGACATGGTGGTGCAGCCGAGTTCGTGGATCCATCTCTTTGACCACGTGGTACTGTCCGGGCGGGAAGGGGTCAATAAACCTGACTCGCGCATCTTTTCCGCTGCAGTAGAGAAGATGGGGGTAGCATCCTCGGAACTTCTGTTCATTGACGATATCACCGCCAACGTGGAGGGTGCCCGCGCTGCGGGGCTCCATAGCTGCACCTTTGTCGATCCCCCCTCGCTTGCGCTGGCCCTGCAGCGCGACTTTCCCGGCGTTCCCACCACCGGTTTGCTGGCAACGTAGCGCGGGCCGCCCGCGCGCTGTCGCGGAAAGGACGCAGATGAGCTCGCTGGAACAACTCTATTCGCTGATGGGGTCGGTTGCCGATGCACGCCGCCGGCTGGTGCGCGGTTGCTTTGAAGACTCTCCCGGCGTCAAGGACCTCGATCTGCTCAAGCGTGCCGAGCGTGAGATCGACGGATGGCCACGCCGCAACAACCGGTTTGTCCTGGACGCTGGGGCCGGCCGGCAGATCGAAACGGCGCTCTCCTATGAAGTGGAGGAACTCCGGCGCGACATCGCGTTCTTCGAACAGGGGCGCTCGGCCCTTATGCAGCGGCTGTCGCAACAGTGGTCCGATTTCGAAGCCGAGGTTCAGACACTGGTTGGTCGCCTCTGCGACTCCTTCCCGCCGGCGGGCCGAGCCGGCAGTTCCGATGCACCGCTCCGACTCCTCGTTACCGATCGTGACGGCACTACCAATAACTACTGCGGCCGCTACCGCTCATCGGTGCAGTCTGCTTACAACGCGCTGTTTCTCTGTCGTTTCGCCCGCACCGCGGCGACGCGCAGCGTGATTCTCTCCTCGGCTCCTCTGGACAACGGCGGGCTGATCGATGTGAGCGTCAACCTCGAGAAGACCTTTGTGTACGCCGGCTCCAAGGGGCGCGAGTATTGCAGCGAGAACGGCGTTCGGGGCCGCTACGCGATCGAGCCGGAGCGACAACAGCTGCTTGACCGCTTCAACGGCCGTCTGCAACAGCTGCTGGACACCGATGACAACCACATCTTCACGCTGATTGGCTCCGCCCTGCAGTTCAAGTTTGGGCAGACCACCGTCGCCCGCCAGGACGTGGACAACACCGTCAGCGAGAAGCAATCACAGCAGTTTCTGGAGGCGGTGCGACAACTGGTTGAAGAGCTTGACCCGCACAAGCGGTTTCTGAGGATCGAGGACACCGGCACCGATATCGAGATCATTCTGACCGTCGGCGACGATGAACACTCCGGAGATTTCGACAAGGGCGACGGCATGGACTATCTGGATCGGGAGCTGAAACTCGAGCTGGAGAAGGGTGGGGCGCTGATCTGCGGGGATACCGCATCCGACGTACCCATGGCCCGGCGGGCGGTGGAGCGGTCGGCAGAGAACCAGGTGCTGTTTGTGGGTGCCAACGACGAGCTCAAGCGTAAGGTGCGAGCCGTGGCCCCGAGTGCGATATTTGTCTCGTCTCCGGATGTGCTGGTCTGTGGGCTTGATCGATACTGCGTCGAGGGCAACCACCGCAGATAACGCCTTGCTGCC
>REDM01000263.1 GCA_007693485.1 Spirochaetaceae bacterium | reverse complement strand
AGGCCATTGCCGCGCAGACGCCGGGTTCCGACCGTGCGGTCTTTCGGTACGCCGGTCTCGAGTTCACTCAGGTTCGCTCCGTGCTCGATGCGCTCGTGTCGTTTGCGTTGATTGCCCAGGTCCCGGATCGGCCGCTGCTGCTTCTGCAGTACGTGGTAGCCCCCGAGGGCGACGAGTCGGTCATGCGCGCGGTGGAGTCGAGTATCGGTTCGATCAGACCGGAGTAACGGCTGCGACTGCCCGACGGTGCCGGGTCTAACCGGATCGGGGAAGCGTGACGGTTACCGTGGTTCCCTTCCCCGGGGTACTCTCGGCGCTGATGATTCCTCCGCACTTTTCCGTCCACAGTTTGCACAGTGAGAGTCCAAGTCCCGTACCTTTCTCGCCGTCGGTCCCGATGGTGCTGGAAATCGGCTCATCGGCGAAGAGCGTTGCCACTCGGTCGGGCGGAATGCCGATACCGGCGTCGGCAACGCGGATTTCGGCCTGATGGTACCGCTCCGCTGCGGTGATGGTGATTTCGCCACCGGGGTGTGAGAACTTGATCGCATTGGATATGAGGTTGCGTACCACCGCCAGGACCATGCGCCGATCGGCGAAGGCGTTCACGTCCGCGGCAACATCGGTCCGGATCGTGATGCCTTTGCTCTGAGCCACCTGCCCAAACGGACGGATCGACTCCTGGGTTACCGACGCGAGGTCGAACGCGCTGCGGTGGACGGTTCCGTCTCCCTCCGACATCTGAAGATGTCCCCACTCAAGCAGGTTCTCGAGTAGCTGATTCAGGTGAATGGCGGTCTGACGCAGTACGGATACCATCTCGGCGCGCTCGTCGGAGCGCAGTTCCTCACCCTGCTCATCCATCAGCTGTGCCAGCGACAGAATACCGCTGAACGGGTTTCGCAGGTCGTGAGCGAGCATGGAGAAGAAGCGATCCTTGCTGTGATTGAGCCGACTCAGCGCCTCGTTCTGGATGCTCAGCGCGTCCTGCGCGTGTTTCAGTTCGAGGTGTGTCCTGACGCGCGAGACCAGTTCATTGCGGCGGATAGGCTTGGTGATGTAATCGACTCCACCCGCTTCGAAACCGCGAACCAGGTGGTCCTCATCACCGTGCGCCGTCAGAAACAGAACGGGAGTTCCCTCCGTGGCGGGGTCCCGTTTCAGCCTCCGGCACACCTCGTATCCGTCCATGCCGGGCATTTCGATATCGAGCAGGATCACATTGGGGGAATGCGCGCGGGCCCGTTCCAGCGCCTCGTGCCCGGACTGGGCGAACCGAACATCAATCCCTGCACGATAGAGGATCTCGGTCACCACCCGAAGGTTGTCGGGGTTGTCATCGACCACCAGTGCGGCGCCGATGAACCGGGTCGAAGGATGTGTCGTTTCGCCGCGCTCATCATTCGCCATCGCGAGAACCTCCTGGTGGTTCCGGCGCCGGTGGAGTCTGCCCGTCGGCGGCGCCCAGATTCGCAGAAAGCTCCCGTGATATCTGCAGCACGGCGACGAGATCGAACGCCTCAACCGCCCTAGTCAGGCCGTGCGAGATTGTTGTCAGCGCCGGATCGTCCTGCGAGGATGCGACCTCACGCACCGCCGACGCAAGATCCGCCATCGCCGATATTGACTGTTCCCGCGCAACTCGCCCGAGGAGCTCTGCCGCCGCGATGCGCAGCGCGATACCGGTGTCCCCGCCGAGTTGTGCGATGGCCGCAACGGCAGCCGAGGTTGCCGTGCCGGCGGTAACCCGAGTGGGGGAGGCGTGGCGCTCCAGCCGCACCGGGATGTGGCGGGCGAGCGCGCTCAGCAGACGCGCCCGGTCGATCGGCTTGGTCAGGAACTCATCGAACAGGTGTTCGATGGTCTCGCGTTGATGGCGCATTGCCGACGCGGTCAGCGCGATGATGGGAAGGTTGGCATTCTCAGGGTTTGCCCGAATCCGCTTGGCCGCCTCGACTCCGTCCATTCGTGGCATCTGGATGTCCATCAGCACGGCGGTCACCCCATCGGCCTGCGCCGCGGCCACCGCCTCAAGGCCGTCGTGGGCCATCCGCAGTTCGAAGGGAAGATCGGAGAGCATGGCGGTGACGACCTTCTGGTTCATCGCGTTATCCTCCGCCACCACGATGACGGCGGGTTCGAACCGGTAGTCCGTCGCCGTCGGTTCCCCTTCCGGTAACGGAAGCGGTGCGTCGGTCGCGTCCGATCCGCCGCAGACATTCCGCAGGGTTACGGTGAACCGCGCGCCCTCGCCGGGTTTGCTGGCAACCTCGATGGTCCCGTTCATCATCTCCACGAGCCGGCGGGTGATTGCCAGACCGAGACCGGTTCCCTCGTACGCCCGGTTGTCCTGGTTCTGCTGCTGAACGAAGGGCTGAAAAATCGTTTCGATCTCCGTCGGGTCGATCCCCACGCCCGTATCCTGCACGGTGATCGTCAGGGCGGAGTTCTCGCCGTCCTGCATCGGTGAGGTCACGGTCACCAACACCGATCCGCGTTCCGTGAACTTGATGGCGTTACCGACCAGGTTGTTGAGAACCTGGCGAACGCGCAGCTCGTCGATCATCACCTCGTCGGGAAGCTCCGGGCCAAACCGGCTGACAAGCTGAAGGCCCTTTTGCTCCGCCTTGCTCTCGAACGACTTCAGGGTATCGCGCACCAGGCGCTCAATCGGACATGGGCGGGGTTGAATGGTCATGCGTCCCGACTCGATCCGCGAGAGATCGAGGATGTCGTCGATGAGACGAAGGAGGGTTCGTCCGCTCTGATCGATGTTCTGCAGGTACTCCGCAAGGTCTTCCTGACCCTTCAGCCGTTCGCGCAGCAGGTCCGAAAAGCCGAGGATCCCGTTCATCGGGGTGCGAATCTCGTGGCTCATGTTCGCCAGAAACTGGCTCTTTGCGCGGTTTGCCGCCTCCGCCTCGATGGAGAGTTCCCGCAGACGATGGTTGTTTTTGGTGATCTCCGAGAACTGCAGCTGCAACGACCGGGCCATCTCCTGCATGGTGGCGCTCAGGTCGGAGATTTCTTCAATTGCGGTTGGAGGGAGAGAGACGTTCGTTCCGCCCAGAATCTGGGCAGAGAGCCCCGTGGCCGAGCGGCGCAGGGTAGCGAGCGAATGGACCAGACCCGCACTCGCGATCCACGCAAAGACAACCGCGGCGAACACCACGCCCGTGATCACCGCCAGGCTGAGCAGGAAACGGCGAAAGAGGCCCGCCTGATACTGCCGGTACTGCGCCTCGACCACCACCGTGAGTTCGGGGAAGAGCGGAACCGGTGTGTAGGTGCGCGCCAGAGTGCGCGCCCACCGCTCGGAAATCGTGCGGTTGGGATCGGCGTCGGGGATGAACAGAACGACGTCGTCGGCAATCCGCTCTGCAGTGCCTGCAGGTGTGACCATTTGTGTGCCCGACGCAGCGGTGGGATTGGTTGAGGTGAGCACCGTCCCGTCGGTGGTGATAACGCTGACTTGTACGCCCCAGTTATCGGCAATCGGCCCGATCGACTCAGCGACCTTCGAAGCGTTCAGGTCTGCGAATGCGGTGAATGGTGCATCGTCCTCTGCAATCCGGAGCGGAGCAGCTACCCGGATTAACGGCAACCGACCCCCATCAGACGTATCCCAATGGTGAAGAAAGGTGACGGAGCGGATTGAGCCGCCGAGCGACATCTGACGCGCCGCTCCGACACGAGGGACCTGATCGGGGTTGTGTCGCAGAACCCCGAGGCGGAAGAACGACGGATTGGTCGCCGGTGTCATGCGCGCCGTGAACGCCTGTTCGGCATCTTCCGGCGCAGAAACAAAGAGTCCGGGGGCGTTCTCCACCTGAACAAGAAACACCGAGAACGACTGCACGTTCTCCTGCAGCCAGGTGGAGTAGATCCCCATGACCGTCTCGGTGGTTGAGCGCACCGTGGCGACAATCTCCTGTTCAGTGCGCGTACGCTCGGTTCGTCCGATCAGGGTTGCGAGAAGGATCGTGGGGACGATGAGGACAGCCATCATGGTCACGATGACCAGGTCGCGAAACGCGACCTTCGCGGCGGCTTGTTCCGTCCCTCCGCGGTTTGCCGCCCGGCGCGCTCCCCGCCACGCGGTAAGCACGCAGTACCCAAAGGCGATGACCGCATTCACCACCCCGTTCACGGCCTGCTTCAGCATGATGGACAGGACGGCTTCAGTTCCCACCTGCATCACCCAGCGATAAAACACCCACACTAGCGGCATCCCGATCAGAACCCAATATCCGGCGATCACCACCACCGGATTGAGCTTCGGCCGTCGCATGAGAATAATCCCGAGGACCGCCGCCTCGAGCGTGAAGATGATGACGGCATACGGGTGGTTCCACGCGAGCCAGGTTGCCGATGCAATCAGGGCCCCCACGATGGTGCCCCGCAGGGTGCCGAAGCGAAGGACGGCGATCACCGTGATTACGCTTCCAAAGATAAACTCTACGTTCAGGAAGAGTGGGATCGCAAGACGATTCAACACGAAACCGGCGCCCGCGAGTGCGCCGAGTATCGCAGTCGTGCGCAGTGATGTTCTGCTGGGTTTTCCGTTCACGCGTTCGTCCTGCCCGTTGTTCGATTTTTATCCGCCGGCCGCATTCTCGTGCAACCGGTCAATGATACCGCCTCGTTGGTGGTAAGGCAAATGCTCCAACGCGGTGGTTGCCGGCACCGGGTTGCGGCGGTATGTTTGCGGCCGGAGGCGCCATGATTTCCTGGGTGCAGTTTCAGTCAGGCTATCCAACCCGGCTCTGGGCGATTGGTCGCAAACGCATCACCTTCGGCGACCGGGTGAACGTGCTCTTTGGCCCCAACGGCTCGGGAAAGACCACCATCATCAAGACGCTCGCGACCATTACCGGATGCGGGGAGGGTGGCTGGTCGGACGGTGGAGCGCCGGGAGAGCTTCCCTTCAAGGCTGCGTGGCAGTGGGACGGCCGGCCGGTCTTCTACCAGGACTGCTACACCCATTCAGAGCAGTCGTTCATTGGCGTTGACTACCTGGAGCAGAACGCCCACCTGCGCTCTTCCGGCGAAAAGCGCATCGGCTTGATCAACGAACTGGTCAACCACATCGAGGATCGGTTTCTCACCTACAAGCTCCCCCGCACCGAGCGGCCGACGCTGTTGCTCGACGAGGTGGACAACCACGTCGGACTCGCCGCGCAGTCGCTCTTCTGGAGCGATATCGTCGCGCCGCTGTCCAAGAAGTACCAGCTCATCATCTCCACCCACAGCATCTTCCCGCTGCTGCTGCAGCGCGATAACTCGCTGCGCCGCGACACCATCCTGGTGCTGGCGCCGCAGTACGACGGCGTCTGCCTGAGCGAGCTTGGCAAGGCGATTGACTACTACAACGCAAAGCGGCTTCCCGAGGTTGAGCAGACCCCGGAATCGTGATATCTTATTTACTGAAATGCTTGCAAAACTCACGGTGCGGAATCAATTGACCATTCCCAAGCCCATCGCCGACCATTTTCCGGGCGTGGAATACTTCGACGTTCGCGAAGAGAACGGTACCGTGGTACTGACGCCGCTTCGTCACAGCCGCGCCGATGAAGTACGGGAGCAGTTGGTTCGGTATGGCATCACCGAGGACGATGTCGCCGATGCGGTCGCCTGGGCGCGAGGGTCGGCGGCGCACGAATGACGCCGGCGCCACGCGAGGTGGCCGACGAGCCGGTTGCCCGGGCGGTATTCGACACCAACGTCGTTATCTCCGCGCTGTTGTTCCCGTCGGGCCTTGTGCACTGTCTCAGAGCGGTCTGGACGGCAGGCCGCTGTCGTCCGATTGTCTCCGAGGAAACGGTGCGAGAGCTGGTTCGAGTCCTTCGGTATCCCAAGTTCCGCCTTTCGGAACCGGATCAGCATGAGCTTCTCGCCGACTATCTCCCGTGGGCCCAGTGGTCCACCTCCCCGCCGACGCCGGGACCGCGATGCGAAGATGCGGCAGATCAGCTGTTTGTGGATCTCGCGGTGTCGGCGAATGCCGATGCGCTGGTCAGCGGGGACGCCCACATTCTCTCGATGACCGCTGAGCTTGCGTCCTGGGAGAAGGCCGCGGTGAGAGTGATTTCTCCACGTGAGGCCGTCGTCCGGTGGTGCCGGTAGCAGCTCCCTCAGAACGGCCCGTATCCCAGCGCCACCGCAAGAAACAAAAACAGGATCGACACCAGAAACATCACCGCCTGCAGGCCGATGGTCCAGGCGATCCACTTGGGGTAGCTCACCACCGTGAAGCCCAGACCAATCAACAGCAGTGCGTTTGACGGGTAGAGCATATTGCTGAAGCCGTCGCCAAAGCCAAAGGCGAGGACGGCGGTCTGCCGGGTGATGCCGACGATGTCGGCCAGCGGGGTCAGGATGGGCATCATCAAAAATGCCTTGGCCGAGGCGGAGCCGATGAAGAAGTTCATCACCAGGGTGACCGCGTAGATCAGTACCGCTGCCACCAGCGGGGGGCGGCCCTCAATCACGCCGGCGGCGGCGTGGAGGA
>REDM01000261.1 GCA_007693485.1 Spirochaetaceae bacterium | reverse complement strand
CTCGCCGAGCGGATCGAATCCGAGTTTCGAAAGCACGGCCCGCGACAGATCAAGCAGTGAGCCGCGCGGCTCTGCTTCGAAGGCGCGACGTGAATCGCTTCGTCTCCACCCCGTAGCCGCCCGCCCCACCGCGGGTTACAATACCCACCATGCAGCCCGATCTCACCCGAGCAACCTGGCTCAACGAGCCGGCCGCTCACACCGTCACCAGCGCGGATGTGCGCATCACCACCGACCCCGGTACCGACTTCTGGCAGCGCACCTACTACGGCTTTCGCAACACCAACGCCCACGCCCTCCTGTGGGACGAGGCGGACAACATCACCCTCACGGTTCGCGTCCGCTTCGACTACCGTTCGCTCTTCGACCAGTGCGGCGTGGCGGTCTACGTCAGCGACAACTGCTGGTTCAAGGCCTCCATCGAATACCACGACGCGTTATTCTCGCGACTCGGCAGCGTGGTCACCAACCACGGCTACTCGGACTGGGCCACCGTCGACATCCCCTCGTGCGACCAGATCTGGTACCGACTCAGCCGCCGCGGCCCCGACTTCCTGATCGAGTCCTCACTCACCGGCACCGACTTCACCCAGATGCGCATCTTTCACCTGGCCGACCTCGGCGACACCACGCCGGAGATGGGCCACGAAGACCCACCGCGCGCCCCGTCCACCCCGGCGCCCATCGGACTCTACGCCTGCAGCCCGCTTGACTCCTCCTTCTCCGCGGTCTTTGACCGCTTCACGCTCGAGCCTACGCGCTGGGCGTCGCATCACGGCTCACCTCCCTCCTGAGAATCCGGATCCGCAACAGGAAGCAGAAGGCCGTCTTCGAAGAGCACTCGCCTTCAGCAGCCTCCGATCTGCAATGCACCATTGGTTGCATCAGGAGGTTTACTCTCCAACACCCGTTTCCTTCAATGAACACTGCGCCAGTTCCGCATCAGTATTCAATTGAGCTGTACACCCGGTTCGATACCACACGACAGAAAATTATCAACAAAGGTTGGCGTCTGAATAAAGGTTTGTTGATTTTATTTGCACGTAGGCCAGAACCCCTCCGAGTGCAGGGTTCCGTGCGTGTAATGGGGCGCCAGCAACCAACTTCCAAATAATGAATTACAGAGACGTTAATTGGCATTCCTCGTTTGACGTGAATCCGATTGCTGGCACGAATATTGCATTTTATGCAAATAACAACTCACGGAGTGTATAAGATGCAAAGTATACTCAGGAACCTGTTGCTGACGCTGTTACTTCCGCTGTCGGCAATGTATGCCGAAGATACACGAACAGCCTCATTTCCCGATCTTGAGTCGTTGCTCGAGGCCGGACCGGAAGCTGTCGAGCTTACGAGCCAAGAGCGGCAACTGTACGATATGATAATAGAATACCGGCGGGAGCATGGGCTGTCGGAGATTCCGTTGTCGCGGTCGTTAACCTTCGTAGCACAGGTACACGCTCGCGACACCGCGTACAATGAGTTCCCTCCACAGTGTAATCGACACAGCTGGTCTGAGAACGGCCCGTGGCAGGGGGGCTGTTACACCAGCGATCACGCGAATGCTCCAGTGATGTGGGAAAAGCCTGGAGAACTTACCGCTTATCCGGGTTTTGGTTTCGAGATCGGATGTTATGTCTCGATAGGAGCGACTGCGGCTATGTGTCTCTCCGGATGGCAAACAAGTCCTGCCGGGCATGATCAGGTCATCCGCAACACCGGGCCGTGGAGCCAAGTGGAGTGGAATGCTATCGGCATCGGAATTTACAAGACAGAGGCGCACGTCTGGTTCGGACGAGAGACCGATCCACTCTCCGTTTCGGACCAATGACTGAGGTGCCATGCTGTCGGGAAAGCGTTCTCAATGAATAACTCTCATGGTGTGGAGAAGGATCAGAAAGCCCTGCAAAAACGGGGCGCAGTGAATTTCGTTTCAGCATCCTCCCTTGAAATAACGGGTGCGAGGGAATACCTTAGCAGAAAAGTAAAGAACGGAGACGAAGGAGGAAAGTGATGTCATGTAGACTCCAGAACGCACAGCTATTGGTGTGTGCGGCCGTGTTTCTTCTCATGCTGATGCCGGTGGCCGCGGTATACGGGCAAAGTGAAGAGTTTGATTCCGCAGAAATGCTGGATTTGATCAATGAGGCACGAAGTCAGTATCGCAGGTGCGGTGAGCATGTGTTTCGTCCTGCTCCCGCGATGGCGTGGAGCGATACTCTAGAAAAAGCCACGCACGCACACTCGCAGAACATGGTGCAGACCGGGTTCTTCGCGCATGTATCCCCGTCCGGAGAGACCGTGAGAGACCGAATCGTACAGCATACTGACGAGTTTGATGGTTTCGGTGAGAACATTGCCCGTGGACAACGCTCGTCGAGACAGGTCCTTGAAAGCTGGTTGAACAGTCCTGGGCATTGTCGGAATATCATGAACCCCGACTTCACCCACGTCGCGGTCTCAGTGGTAGCCGACGCCGAAGAGTTCTCGGCTCCCTACTGGACGATGAAACTGGGTCAAGGTTTCCCGGAAGTGGATGTGCCGGACGGCCTGGTAACCATCGATCCTGAAGCTGTAGTACGGAGATTAAACGAGGTTCGCGCTGCAGGAAGTACCTGTGGCGGGGACCGTGATTGGTCGGCACCACTCCCACTGGAATGGCATAACGGGTTAGGGCGTCGTGCGAGCCATTCTGCTCAAGTGCTGGAATCTCAGGATACTGAAATCCTTCGCGGCGACGATCGGGAGCTCGTGCGGGTTGGATTTGCCCGGGGCCGTGAACGCGATTTTCGGAGTGCCGTGAGGGTGCATGAACGCGGAACCAGCGACTTCGAGGAAACGTTGCAGCGCTGGCTGGCAGATCCCCTCAGTTGCCGCGCGATAATGAATCCTTTTCGCACGCACGTTGGTGTTGGCGCATTCGAAAGCGCGTCAGATGGAAGTGCTTCATCATCAGGTGAGATTTTCTGGGACATCGTCCTTGCCTCGGGTACTCCACGCGCGATGATCGAGGAAATCGCTTCGTTCATGGAGGGACGAGACATTCAGGTGTACGGGCGAACGACCTGCGGATTCACTCAAGGTGTGCATCGTGAGATGACTGAGGCGGGTATCGAACACAGCTACGCATTCTTCGAAGGGAACGCGGGACCGAACCGGGATAAAATGTGGGCGGCGATACGGGCATCCGAAATGCGCGTTCGTGGTGTCCCGAACAGTCTCCCCTTTGTGATTGTGGACAACGTCGCGTATACGGGCTTTACCACACTCTTAACCCTGTATCGTGCTGTGCAGCAAGAGGAGAATGAGTAGGCTGTGTTTGTAGACCGGTTCAATGGCCGCTGCGGGACACCTCTTTTTTAAGAGTGTCCCGCAGCGGGTCACCGCGCAGAGACAGTAAATGCCAAACAGTGCGGTCGCGCTGATCAGAACCAATTCGTACCACGTGTTGTCGAGCATCAGAAACCGCGTGTTGTAGAAGAACATGAATGGCAGAAAGAACGTGCCTGCCGAGCCCGGTAACCGTCACCACGCCGACGATGATGCCGGCGCAGGCGCACGCCACCGCAATCCCGGCCATGCTCTTCGCGGCACTGTCGAGTGCACCGATGAAGTCCTTTCCGAACCCCTTTGCTTCTTCCACGAGTCCCGCGGAAACGCTCGTTTCCTTGTGCTTGACCCGCCGCCCAAGGCTGACGCCTCCTTCTCGCGACTCGGCAGCGTGGTCACCAACCACGGCTACTCGGACTGGGCCACCGTCGACATCCCCTCGGCGACACCACGCCGGAGATGGGCCACGAAGACCCACCGCGCGCCCCGTCCACCCCGGCGCCCGAGCGCAGGCAACCGGCTGGCAAACTGGTCGACAACGCAGTACACTCATTCCGTGGAACAGGATGTCCGCTGGAAACAGCGGCTGCAATCATACCGCCTGAGCCTCGCGAGTCTTCAGGAGGTCTACGACCGTCGGCAGCGCCGGCCTCTCGATCGGGTAGAGCTGCAGGCCCTCATCAAGTCGTTCGAACTGTGTTACGAGACCGGCTGGAACCTCATGAAGGACTGGTTCGTGTACCAGGGGGTGGTCGGCATCAGCGGATCCCGAGACGCGATCCGTCAGGCGTTCTCCGCCGAACTCATTGTCGACGGTGAAGGCTGGATGGACATGGTTCGCAACCGCAACCGTACCGCCCACACGTACAACGAGAGCGTGGCCCGCGAAGTCGAGACCCTGATCGCCAACCGGTACTACCCGCTGTTGCAGATTTTTCTCCAGGAAATGACACGCCGGGAAGCCGCCGAATGACCAATCCCCTGGGTACCCACGCCATTCCCGGCCTCTCGGCGGAACAGAACAACGCGCTGTTCGATGCCTTTCGGCAGTTCCCCGAGATCAAAACCGTTGTGCTCTACGGCTCACGCGCAAAGGGATCCCATCGCCCCAACTCCGATATCGACCTCTGCATCCGAAACTCCACCATCACGCTGTCCCGTCTCCTGTCCCTCGAAGGCCTCATCGACGACCTCCTCTTCCCGTGGACCGTCGATCTGGCAAACTACGACACCATCGACAATCCCACCCTGCGCGAGCACATTGACCGCGTTGGCATCGCTATCTACCCTTGAGTACCGAGGCACACCCAATGTGGAAGTTCGTCGTTCTGGCATACGCGTTATTCTGGTTCATGGTGATGGCGTTGGGGGGAACGGCGGCAATGGTGTTCAACGCGCCGCCGGTTGTTCAACGGATCGTCCAGGCGTTCTGCGCCTGGGCGCCCACGTTTGCGCTGCTCATCCTGTTCAGGAAACTCAGGCCCGACACCAGTCTCAAGGATTTTGTCACCGGGGTATTCCGAGCCAGGATCAGACTCGATCTCATGCTCGTCAGCGCCGCTGCCGTGGTGGTGAGCTCATTGATTCCTCTCCTGATTCTGTCGCAGTCGGCAGGGCAGCCGTTCACGTCGTTTTTCAGTTTGAAGGGCTATTCGTTGCCGGCCACCCTCCTGCTGAGCCTGTTCGCCGGTCCTCTGGGAGAAGAGCTTGGCTGGAGAGGCTATCTTCGCGTCGAGCTGGACAAGAAGTACCGTTTCATCACGGCTTCCGTCGTCGCCGGAGTCATCTGGGCGTTCTGGCACGCCATTTTATGGATGGTCGATGTTGTCTTTCTGGGCGGCGAAATCGGATGGCCTCTGGTGCTCTACATCATCGCAAACGTCGTCGTCCTCACCTCGCTGGTGATCATCATGAATGTCGTCATGGCCCGCAGCAACAACCTCATCAACGCCATCTGGATTCACTTCTGGTACAACATTATCTTTTACCATCTGACCAACATCACTCACGCCTATTTTGGGTGGCTCACCATTGTGTACGCCGTTACGGGAGCGCTCTTTCTGGTCTATCATTATGGGCACTTTTCCCAGAGAAAACGCAGTGGCGCGGCGGAACCAATCGGGGATTAGTGTCCCGTGAATTGGCCGGTCTGAAACGGTCCATTCCGTGTTGCTCAATACCCCCGTCACTCCAGAGTTGTAAGCGTCTGGGCGGAGATTCCCAGCTGGTCGAAGTACTCCCTGGTGCCCTCGAGATTGGTGTGGAAGTGCTGGGGAAAGTGCGCTTTCACGACTTCCAGCATGGCGATCATGCACGCTTCCACCAGATCGAGTCGCTCGTACGATTCGAGCCGCTGTGATGCCTGCAGGTAGAGGTCAACCAGAGACCGGAAGTCCTGGGATCGCTCGAGAAACGCCACCGAGACTCTCAGCAGTTCGCGGTAGCGCTCCAGATTGCCGTCCCGGCCCTCGTTGGCCAGTGGGTCCAGAATCGACATCTCGAGGAGAAACGCCCGATGGAGACCGTGCTCATTGCCTGTCCTGCGAAAGCAGTCCTGCGCCGTGTGCAGTAACTGGAACGCGCGTGGCGAGTCATACAGGGAGTACCGTGCTGAATGTGCCTGGGAAAGATAGAGATCTCCAGCAGCGTCCCAATCCTCAGCGGCACTCGCCAGCTGCAGACACTCATCCAGCACCCGGGCTACTGAGTCAGTCTTCCCAACGAGCTTGTCCCAGGCGTTGGTGAGCCGAATGCCCAGAGCGATTACCTCGCCCGGCGGCCCCCCGCTCTTCTTCGCTTCGTACAGCGCTTCGTAGAGCGAGGCCGCCCGCTCCAGGAGCGTCCACGCCGTGTTTTCGCCGCCGACGCTGTTCAGAAACAACGCCTGCTCGTCCCAGTCCTTGAACGTCAGATAGTGCCCCGACAGCGACGGCTCCCGATTCAGCTCGTAACACCACAGCATGAAGCCCGCGTCGTAATGGAGATCGGCCTCCTCGAGGGTTCCGGCTGGTACTGTCTTACGCGCCGCTTCGAATGTGCTCACCACAGCGAATTGTAGGGGAAGCGGACGCCGGGCGCAAGCGATGTCCACGAGCACGAAATGTCTAGTTCATGGAGACACTTCCCGTATGCACATCACCCTTTCCGCTCCCGTCCCCGCCCTCGCGCCCGCTGCCGCCCCCGCG
>REDM01000294.1 GCA_007693485.1 Spirochaetaceae bacterium | reverse complement strand
TGCTTAAAACGCGCCGCCAGCGTTCGTTCTGAGCCAGGATCAAACTCTCCATGATATGCTACACTCCTCCGAAGAGGAGCTGTTTCTCATAGATCAAGTTCAACCCATCATATTTTTCACAAAAATGCTGACAGGTTCGAAAGTTTCCACTCATCATCCTTGCAGATGACTCGCAGTCACTCTCTATACACCCGTTCACACGCGTGTTTCCTTCCCTTCCCTAATATGTGCCAAAGAACTTCTCTTGCCCCAACCCGCACCATCGGTGCCGGCCGGGACGCCAACAGTAGCACTTCCCCAGCAGTTGTGTCAATACGTTTACCGCACTGTCGCAACTCTTTCGTGCTCGCTTTCGCGTCGCGTTCGCCTGTTGCATTTCACCGCCACAGCAGTAGTCCGCCGCAGCGACAAGCGGGAATCTAACACAATGCGCCGCACGCGTCAACAGAAACGACGCTGATTTTTCCGGTTTTTCCCGCCGATGATCCGGTCAACCATGGATCCGGCGCAGCAGGTCGATCATCTCGATGACGGTTGCTGCAGCGTCCCACCCCTTATTTCCTGCCTTGGTACCGGCGCGCTCGATCGCCTGATCGATGGTGTCGGTGGTAAGCACCCCAAAGATGACCGGCTTCCCGGTCTCCATGCTTACTGTGGCGATGCCTTTGCTTACTTCGGCCGCCACGTATTCAAAGTGGGGAGTTCCCCCGCGGATGACCGCACCCAGGCAGACCACGCCGTCTACGTCTTTCTGCCGCGCGACCTTCTGCGCAACCAGAGGAATTTCGAAGCTGCCGGGAACCCGCACTACGGTCAGCTGTTCCGCGGACGCTCCGTGCCGCACGAGGCAGTCGACGGCTCCTTCGAGCAGCCGCTCACTGATCAGCGAGTTGAACCGTCCCACAACCAGCGCGACGCGCATACCTTCCGCGGAAAGCCGGCCCTCAATGCTCTTCAAGTCCTGAACCACTGTTGTTCCTCCATATTCATTATCGATACCCCCACTGTTCCAGCTTCTCCAGAGAGAGACTCGGCGTCTGGGGAGAGTCGGTTTTGTCTGATGACCACCCGCTGAGAAAGCGCTCAACGTAGCGGCCGATGATGTCTACTTCGATGTTGACGCGATCCCCAGCGGCAAACCGCGCGAGGGTGGTGGCGTCCGCGCTGTACGGGATGAGGTTAATGCCGAAGCGGTCATCACTCACGTCGGCCACGGTGAGGCTCACCCCGTCAATGGCGATAGACCCTTCGCGAACGATGTAGCGCATGAGTTCGAGCGGTGGCGCGATCACCAAACGGTATCCCTCGCCACGGGACACAAGCTCCTCCACATTCCCAACCCCCTGCACGTGGCCCTGGACAAAATGCCCGCCCATGCGGCTGTCGGGGCGCAGGCTGCGCTCAAGGTTCACCGGGCGTCCGGTTCGAAAGGTTCCCAGCGTGGTCTTCTCCAGCGTCTCACCAACGGCCTGCACACAGAACCCTTCGGAGTCGCGCCGGGTGACCGTCTGGCACACACCATCAACAGCAACTGAGTCGGAGACGCGCAGATCATTAAGAATGTGCCGGCAGTTGACCCACAGTTCAATTCCATTGGGAATCGATGCGACTCGCCGCACGGTACCAACCTCTTCAACGATTCCCGTAAACACTGAGTACCTCCTGCAATCCAGGCGCCGCCCCTGGCGACAGCGACTCCGCTTCAGCGGATGCCCCGATGACCTCCGCGCCAAACAGTTCGAGCGCGTCGCGATACCCCTGTATCATGAGTCCATTGCCCAAACGGCGTACGGTCGGAAACTGAAGTTGATCGCCGTCTTGGATGTGAGAGCGACCGAGCCCACGAAACGTGGACTGCCCCCCACCAAGGAGACGGAACGCGGTGAAGAGCGTCACCTTGTCCCACAAGCCCTGCTGCAGGAAGGACGAGAGCAGAGCAGCGCCGCCCTCGACGAGCACCGAGGTGATTCCCTGGCGGTAGAGCTGGTCGAGCATGGAACGAAGGTCTACGAGGGTTGTTCCGTTCTCCGGGGTAAACACAATCGTTGGGTCGTCCCCGGACAGGATGTTACTGGACGGCGGGATCGGACGGGACCCGGCAACCACAACCCGTATCGGCTGACTTCCGTTCACGTGGCGGACGGTGAGCAGGGGATCGTCCGCGAATACCGTTCCAGCCCCCACGACTACGGCATCCGCCTCGGCGCGAAGCTGATGAGCCTCGGTCCGAGCTTCGATATCGGTGATCCACTGCGAGTGGCCGTTGGTGGTGGCCAGATAGCCATCGAGGGTCTGTGCGGCTTTCAGGTGTACAAGGGGGCGGCCAAGCTGGACGGAGGCAAAAAACGCTTCGTTCAGGAAGGCGGCTTCCCGACGCAACATTCCCACCGAGACGTCGATACCTGCGGCCCGCAGGATTTGCACTCCCCGCCCGTTGACCTGCGGGTTGGGATCCTGAGTCGCGATAACCACGCGGCTGATGCCTTCCGCGATGATGCGTCGCGTGCACGGTGGGGTTCGCTTGTGAGGGCCCTCATGGCAGCACGGCTCGAGGGTGCAATAGAGCGTAGCGCCACGTACCGGCTCGCGCGCCGACTCGATCGCCGCAACTTCCGCGTGGGGGCCGCCGGCCCGCTGGTGGTAGCCTTCGCCGATTACGTTGCCGTCACGAACCAGCACAGCGCCGACCGCAGGGTTCGGCCGCGTGTGGCCGAGCCCTCGCCGGGCAAGCAGCAACGCGCGTTCCATGTATGAACGATCGTGTTCCATGCACCGCTCCTTGTGACACGAGATCCATTCTCACAGAATGGTCGGGAGCGTTGATTCAGTGTGGGAGATGTGTGAAAGCGGGGAGTACCCCACGTCACGAGAGAACACGAGACTCTGTTCACCACGAGGGTCAGAGAAACGAGACATCATGCAATCTTCTCCCATCCGGACTGTAACCGTCGGCACCGGAATTACACCGGTTCAATCTACCTGCTCGGGTGAGTCAGGCAGAATCGCGGGCTGCACTCGAAAATCGAGCATTCACCGCCGGTGGGGACTTTCACCCCGCCCCGAAGATCTATCGGCAATGTATATCTTTTTTATCGAAATGTCAACCGAAGTGGTCAGGAAGCGCCGCGTCGCGAGGTGCGGAATACCGTCAGATAGTCGATAAACGACACCAGACAGAGCACAGCCGAAACCGCGAACACTACCAGCGCACCCGTTCGAATCGGACCAAGTGAGCCGGCCAGTACCCCGGTGCGCTCTATCGTGACCACCAGCATACCAATGATGCCGCTCAGGAAATAGAATATCGCCTTCAATTTTCCGCCCTTTCGCGCAGCGAGGGCCGTTCCATCGCGGTACATGATCATCCTGAGAAATACGATCCCGTACTCGCGGTAAAAGATGATAATCAACACCCACGCGGGCATGATGCCTGCCACGGTGAAACAGATGAAATAGGTGAGGCGACTGATGACGTCCGAGAAGGGATCGAGCAGCTTACCCAGGTCGGTCACCTGATTGAGCGCCCGCGCCAGCGCGCCATCCGCGGCATCGGTGATTTCGATGATCACCATCATCACCCAGAGCAGCACCGTCGATTCAACGTGAAACGCCCCGGTCCACTCCGGCACAAAGAACGTCACAAAGAAGAGGGGCGCAAACACCAGACGTGAAGCGGTCAGATAGAGCGGCAGATTCATGGCGCCATCGTATGGCGGCGCAGTTGAACTGTCAAGACGGAAACACGGCCTACGAGGCGGCTTCCGAACCGTGCGGACCCGTGGGACGAAGCGCGGCGCGCAACTCTCCGTACTCGTTGCGACGGAAGTAGGTGTAAAGCACCTTGTACCCCGCGTTGACGCGCCCGGTGATGATCTGGCGCAGCTTCGCCTCCTTTTCTTCCCGACTGTCGAAGGTGAAGGTCTTCTCGCGCCCTTTCGTCAAGGCAACGCCCCAGGAGACGGTAAACGCGTGGCGCGAAAAGAGGTGACGCTGGCGATCGCTGATACAGTAGTAGAATAGCCGCCCGCCGGAGTCGGTCCGGTAGAAGGTGATCATCATCGTTTTCACTATCGTCGCGATTCGGCCCGGGCATGATGGAAACTCCTCGGGTGGTGCGAAAATTGTGCTCTTTGCCAAACCCGGTGTCACGCCGCACCGCGCGCCGGCGTTCAGTCGACGAGGACCGGCGGGGAGGGGGGAGAGAAGCGGGCGCGGTATTCGGTCAGCAACCCGACCCGCCGTGGGGTTCCCCGCACCGCGTCAGCGCGAACCCCTGGTATGGCGCCCCCGCGCAGCAGCGAGTCGATGCGGGCGCCCACCGCGGTGCGTATGGTGGTGGGAATCGCGTGGTCGGCGGTGGGCGTGAACGAGCCTTCGGTTGCGTCAAAGCGATACCCGGCAATGCCCGTGAGGCGGACCGACGGCCGCAATCCTGCGACCAGCCATGCAGGGTGCGGGAGCAGCGTGTCCACCGTAACCGCAAGCGCGTCGCCGGGGAGTTCGAAGGCGGGCACGAGGAGATCCTCCCACCCGGCGTCAAAACGGCCCGGTGTCGCAACGACGGCCCCCGATGCGGTTTCTACGGTGAGACGGCCGGCGGTGGCGGCTACGGCGCGAAGCCTCGCCACCGTAACGACTGCCGACTCCGGATCACCGAGCGGCTGCCAGGTTGCCGTGTAGGCGCTGAACAGGGCAATCGCGGGCACCGCGATCAGGAGCAGGGGCACACCGATCAGCAGCGGCGCGAGCGCGGCGGCAAATCCTACCGCCGCGACACCCGCGGCAAATCGTATCAGGTCTGGATCGAAGAATCGCTCAGGGCCGGGAATCAGGAGCGCCAGGGTGGTGAAGATCAGCACGAAACTGAGCAAAAAGAGCCCGGCCGCAATCGCGCGACCTCGCACGGTACGTCGGCGGCGCGTCCCGCCCCCCGTCAGCGCGAAGCGCTCTTCCCGCCGCCTGCGACGCGAGCGCAGTCGCGGGATCGGCAGCAGGGCCCGCACGGCAACTCCAAAGCAGAGCGACGCGAGGGCAATCCAGGGATAGGGCGACCAGCCAAACGGCTCAATCCAGGCCATAGATATCGCGGTACTTCTCCCACACGTAATCGACAAAGGGTTTCGCCGAGAGCGGCGCTCCGGTGATTTCGATACAGAGTTCCTCCGCCGTGCGGGCGCTGCCGTGCCGGTGAATATGCGTCCGCAGCCAGGAGAGCAGCGACGAGCAGTTGCCTTCGGCAATCTCGTTCCACAGCGTGGGCAGATCACGGTTGATTCGCTGCATGAAGGCTGCGGCGTAGAGGTTTCCCAGCGCGTAGGTGGGAAAGTAGCCGATGCCTCCCATGGACCAGTGAATGTCCTGCAGGACCCCGTCGCGATCGTTGGAGGGTTCGACGCCCAGGAGCTCGCGACTCTTCGCCCGCCACGCTTCGGGGAGATCCTTCACCGAGAGTGTGCGCGACACCAGCTCCTTTTCCAGTTCAAAGCGAAGAATCACATGCAGGGCGTAGGTGACCTCGTCTGCCTCAACCCGGATCAGCGAAGGCGCCACCCGGTTGACCGCGCGATAGAAGCGCTCTGCATCCACGTCCAGGAGGGCGTCAGGGAAGTGGCTCCGGAGAATCGGGTAGAAGTGACGCCAGAACGGGCGGCTTCGGCCCACCATATTCTCCCACATGCGCGACTGCGACTCGTGAATCCCGAGCGACGTACCTTCGGCGAGCAGGGTTCCGCGCAGATCATCGGCAAAACCGAGCTCGTAGAGGCCGTGGCCCACTTCGTGCATGGTTCCGAAGATGGCGCTGTTGAAAAAGCGCTCGTTGTACCGCGTGGTGATGCGTACGTCGTCAAAGCCAAGCGTAGTGGTGAAGGGATGGGCCGAAACGTCGAGACGCCCGCGGTTGCGGCTGTAACCAAGGGCATCCATCACCGTGCGACCAAAGCGCTCCTGCGCGGCCACGGGAAAGGCGCGTTCGAGAATCGAGGCGTCTACCTGCGGGGCCTCGGCGATCGCGGCTACAATTGGGACGAGCTGTTCGCGCAGACCGGTGAAGATGCGATCCACGCTGGAGGTCTTCATGAAGGGCTCGTACTGGTCGAGCAAGGCGTCGTAGGGGTGTTCGTCGTATCCAATTCGGTCGGCTACCTCCAGCAGGAGGTCAAGCAGCCCCTGCAGGTGGGGAGCAAAGCGCGGGAAGTCATCGGCTTCGCGCGCTTCGACCCAGACCGCCTGGGCGCGACTGGTTTTCTCGGCGAGGGTCACCACCAGCTCCTGCGGCAGCTTGACCGCACGCTCGTAGCGTCGTCGGTAGCGGCGCAGGAAGGCGCGGTCGAGGGGCGGCAGGCTCGGGTCCCCATCCGCGGCACCCGCGTCGTCGGTTGACGAGCCGGCAGCGGCGCCGGGGCCGATGGGAGCGCCGGCCGCGTCGAGCAGCGACTGGTTTTCCGGTGCGATGGTACGCTCGTGAATCAGTCCGTGCAGCAAGGCAAGCTGAGCCGACCGCTCGTCGATACCCTTGGCCGGAAGATAGGTCTCCTGATCCCAACCGAGAATCGCCGAGGTGTGGGTGAGCAGCATGATGTCACGGTCTCGCGACTTGAGCTCGGCGACCGCCTTCGCGGCGCGTGAGCCGGCGTTGCTCGCGGAACCGCCGGAACTCACGGCGCTGGGCTCGGGGTGCGCTCCGCTCATCAGATTTCCGCCCTGGTCTGGACCTTGTCGCGCAGCCAGGCAACAAAATCGTCCGCCGGCATGGCCTCTTTTCGCTCTCCGGTGCGTGTGCGGATGGAGACCGCGCCCGTGTTCTGCTCGTTCTCGCCTACCACGAGCATGTAGGGCACCTTCGCAGTCTGGGCGTTGCGAATCTTTGCGTTCATGCGGTCGTCGCTCAGGTCAGCCTCCGCACGAAAGCCCGCGGCGAAGAGCCGTTTGGCGATTCCAGCGGCGTAATCGTTGAAGGCTGAGGCGACGGGGACAACCACTACCTGCGTGGGGGCAAGCCAGACCGGGAAGGCGCCACCGTAGTGCTCGATCAGCACGCCAAAGAAACGCTCCAGCGAACCGAGCAGGGCGCGGTGCACCATGTAGGGACGTTTTTCCTTGCCGTCGGTGTCGATGAAGGTCATGTCAAACCGCTCGGGCAGGTTGAAGTCAAACTGAATGGTGGTCATCTGCCATTCGCGACCGAGGGCGTCCTTGACCTTCAGGTCGATTTTAGGGCCGTAGAAGGCGCCACCGCCCTCGTCGAGCTGGAAGTCCAATCCCTGTTCTTCAATGGCCTCCTGCAGTGACGCCTGGGCGGTAAGCCAGCGTTCCTCGTCTCCCACGCTCTTGGGCGGCCGAGTGGCCAGATACGCTTTGATCTTCTTGAAGCCGAAGTGGTCCCACATCTGCAGGCTGAAGCGCAGGACCTCCTTGATCTCGTCCTTGATCTGTGAAGGCGTGCAGAAGATGTGTGCGTCGTCCTGAGTGAAGCCGCGCACGCGCAGCAGGCCGTGAAGCACACCGCTTCGCTCGTAGCGATACACGGTGCCCAGCTCGCCCCAGCGCAGCGGAAGATCGCGGTAGCTTCGCATCTGCGTCTTGTAGATCATGATGTGAAACGGGCAGTTCATCGGCTTGGCAAAGTACTCCGCGTTGTCGAGCTCCATCGGCGCGTACATGTTCTCTTTGTAGAAGTCGAGATGACCGGAGGTCTGCCAGAGCCACGCCTTGCCCACGTGGGGCGTGTAGAGCAGTTCGTAGCCGCCAACGCGGTGCTGCTCGCGCCAGTAGTCTTCGATCGCAACCCGGATGCGCGAGCCCTTGGGATGCCAGTAGATGAGACCGGGGCCCGCCTCTTCGTGGGTCGAGAAGAGATCGAGCTCCTTGCCAAGCCGGCGGTGGTCGCGCTTCTCCACCTCTTTCAGGTGGTCGAGGTGGACCCGCAGATCCTTTGGGTTCTCCCACGCCGTTCCGTAGATGCGCTGCAGCATGGGCCGTTTCTCGTCCCCGCGCCAATACGCACCGGCGATCGAGAGCAGCTTGAACGCCTTGGGTTGAATGCGCTTGGTCGACTCGACGTGCGGCCCCCGGCAGAGATCGGTGAAGCTGTCCTGAGTGTAGACCGAGAGTTCCTGGTCGGCAGGAAGATCGCGGATCAACTCCAGCTTATAGGGCTGATCGGAAAACATCGCAAGCGCTTCGTCTCGATCGACTACCTTCCGGGTAAACTCGTGGTTGCCCGCGACGATCTCCCTCATGTGATCCTCGATGGTCTCGAGGTCTTCGGGCGTGAGGTTGCGCGGCAGGTCGAAGTCATAGTAGAACCCGTTCTCGATGGGTGGACCGATGGCAACCTTCCCTTCCGGAAACAGCCGCAAGACCGCCTGCGCCATCACGTGAGCCGTCGAGTGACGGATCCGGTAGAGTCTCTCTTCCACGCTGAGCTTGTCGAGCTCTGGTGCCTGAACCTCGGGCATAACGTCCTCCTGAATGCAGTTCATGTTCCGGATTTTCGCCCATGTGTCAATGGCGCCCCCGGGTCCACTATCGGTCCGGGTGCAATGGCGCTGCTCAGCGAGCCAGCAGCACCACGATGGAGCGGCCCTGCACGGTGCAGATGCTCGGGCGCGTGAGCAGCGGCTCCTCTCCGGCGTCGTGAAAGTCGTTGGGCGATTCCGCAGCGGTATCCACCGCGAGATGCCAGCGCCGTGCGCCGAGCGGAGCCGGCACAACGAAGTCCTGGGCGCGGGTGGTGGCGTTGAACATGATGAAGAAATCGTTGTCGTCGCGATCGGCCTGGATCTCGGCCCGACTGCCGTCAATTCTGATGGCGAGCAGACTGCGGGGGCTTGTCCAATCCACCGCCTTGCCGGTGGCGTCCGACCAGCTGATATCGGGGATCGCGTTATATGAGTGATCTCTTCCGGTGAAGAACTCGGGGCGCAGAAAGGAGAGGTGCGACAGCCGAAACCGGATCATCTTTGACGTGAAGCGCAGAATGTCGGCGTACTCGTCGCGAAGCGACCAGTCGTACCAGGAGATGTCGTTGTCCTGACAGTATGCGTTGTTATTTCCGCGCTGGGTCCGGCCAAACTCGTCGCCCCCGAGCATCATTGGCGTTCCAAGCGAAAGCAGCAGACAGCCGAGATAATTCTTCATCTGGCGGCGTCGGTTGCGAAGAATCGAAACGCTGCTGGTATCGCCTTCGGATCCGTAGTTGTGGCTGTAATTTGCGTTGTGGCCGTCGCGGTTTCCCTCGGCGTTGTCTTCGTTGTGTTTCTGGCTGTAGCTCACCATGTCGCGAAGCGTGAAGCCGTCGTGGGACGTCACAAAATTGATACTGTGAAACGGTTTTCTGCCGTCGCGCAGGTAGAGATCCGAGCTCCCCGAGAAGCGCGTGGCGAAGTCGGCGATGAGGCCCTTGTCGCCACGGCCAAAGCGCCGGACATCGTCGCGATAGCGATCGTTCCACTCCGCCCAGCGACCACCGGGAAACCAGCCGACCTGATAGGCGCCACCGGCGTCCCACGCTTCGGCGATGATCTTGGTGTTTCGCAGGATAGGATCCTCGGCAATACCCTCGAGCATCGGCGGGTTCTCCATGAGGTTGCCCTTCTGATCGCGTCCGAGAATGGAGCCCAGATCAAACCGAAACCCGTCGATATGCATCTCAACGACCCAGTAGTGCAAGGCATCGCGAATCAGCGTGCGCACGATGGGATGATTGCAGTTGAGCGTGTTTCCACAGCCGGAGAAATTTCGGTAGTACCGTGGGTTGTCTTCCAGCATGTAATACACGCGGTTGTCGATGCCCCGAAAGCAGATGGTTGGCCCGTACTCGTTGCCTTCACCGGTGTGGTTAAAGACCACGTCGAGGATCACTTCGATGCCGGCCGCGTGCAGCGCCTTCACCATTTCCTTGAACTCGCGGACCTGCTGACCCCGCGAACCGGCCGAGGAATAGAGGCCCTTGGGCGCGAAGAATGCCAACGTATTGTAGCCCCAGTAGTTCACCAGCTCTTCGCCGGTTTCGGGATGAGTACGGTTGAGTTCGTGGCGGTCGAAGTCGTGAATGGGCAGAAGCTCCAGGCTCGTGATGCCAAGGTTCTTGAAGTAGGGGATCATCTCGGTAACCCCCCGGTAGGTTCCCGGATGCTCAACACCCGAGGACGGATGCATGGTCAGTCCGCGGACGTGGGTCTCGTAGATGACGCTGAAGCGCAGCGGATAGTTCAGCGGCTGGTCGCCCTCCCAGTCGAAGTCGTCGCACACAACCACACATTTGGGAACCGATGCGACGTTGGACGCGTCGCAGAAGGAAAGATCGCCCTCATCCGCCTTGGAGTCGTATCCAAGCGAGCGCGAGAGGTCCCAGCGATGATCACCGGTGAGCGCCTTGGCGTACGGATCGATAAGCAGTTTGTTGCGGTTGAAGCGGTGACCCTGCTCGGGCTGGTAGGGGCCGTCCACCCGGAACAGATAGAGCGCGCCCTCGCCCACCCCTGCAAGATGAATATGCCAGATGTCCCCACTGCGGTTTCGCGCGGGATCCAGTTCGACCTCAAAAAGCGGCTCGGCGTCGGTTGGCTCGTCGAAGAGGCAGAGCGAGACGGCGAGCGCGTGCCGGCTGAAGAGCGCAAACTGCGTTCCGGTGCTGGTGATGGTGGCCCCGAGCGGTTTTGGTTTACCCGCTGAAGTGGTATACATGACTATCTCCCCGGCATTTCCAGAAACCGCACCAGGCGTTGCACAAACTCCGATCGCTTTTCGGCGTGCACCCAGTGTCCCGCGCCGTCCACCGTTACCAAGCGACAGGCCGGAAACCAGGTTCGCGCAGTTTCGACATCGGCGGCCGTAACGTAATCTGACAGCGATCCCCGCAGAAAGAGCGTCGGCCCGGAGTACGTGCCCTCGACAGGGGGCGTGCCCTCGACAGGGGGCGTGCCCTCGTCAGAAGGCCAGTCGGCGATCTCTTCGTAGCCTTCCGTGATCGCGTGGAGGTTGAGGGTCCACCGGTACCGTCCCTCGTCATCGGCGCGGACACTCTTGAGCAGAAAGGCGCGCACCGCGGCGTCGGCAATGCCGGTGGCGAGCACCGCATCCGCTTCGGCACGGCTGCGAGCGTCAGTTGTCTCCAGCGCCTGCATGGCGTCCAGGATCTCGCGGTGATGTGGTGGATACGGCTTGGGCGCAATATCTACGACGCAGAGCGAACGCACCCTGTCGGGGTGGGTCACTGCGACGGTCATTGCGACCTTGCCCCCCATGGAGTGTCCCACGAGGTGAACCGAATCAATTCCAATCCCGTCGATGGTCTCGATAACGTCGGCGGCCATGGCGGAATAGCTCATTCCCGGCGCGTGCGGAGACTCGCCGTGGTTTCGCAGATCCACGGCAACCACGTGATAGGCACCCCCGAGCAGACGCGCAATTGTCTGCCAGTTTTCGGCCGAACCGAAGAGGCCGTGGAGAATGACAACCGGTTGCCCGTCGCCGCCCCGTCGCGTGTTCAGTCTCATCCGCACGCACCCGGGACATCGCCGATTCCATCCAGGACATGGTGCGGCTGATAGGGAAAGCTGCCGAGCTCCTCCCGTGCAGTGACCCCGCTGAGAAGCAGGATGGTCTCGATTTCCGACTCGATTCCGGCGATGATGTCCGTGTCCATTCGATCGCCGATGATGAACGCTTCCTCGCGGCGGACACCAAGTTGCTTCAGGGCGCTTCGCATCATCAGGGGGTTGGGCTTCCCGACAAAGTACGGCTTCATTCCCGTGGAAAGCTGGATGGGCGCAATGAGGGCTCCACAGGCTGGCGTAATGCCACGTTCCACCGGGCCGGTCACGTCGGGGTTGGTTCCGATGAGCTTGGCCCCCCGGATCACCAGATTGATCGCCTGCTCGACTTTTTCAAAACTGTAACTTCGCGTCTCGCCGACAACCACGTAATCGGGATTCATGTCGTTGATGGAGAGTCCTGCGTTGTAGAGTGCGTTGATGAGTCCCGCTTCGCCGATCACATAGACCGATCCCCCGGGGCACTGAGAAGCGAGAAACGCCGCGGTGGCCAGTGCGCTGGTGTAAAAGTGCTCCTCGGCAACTTCGATTCCAAGCCGCTGAAGTTTCTGGCGTAGCTCGCGCGGAGAGCGCTCGCTGGAGTTGGTCAGGAACAGGTATTTCTTGTCCTCGCGCTGGAGCCAGTCAACAAACTCCTTGGCGCCGGGAAGAAGCCGGTTTCCGTGGTAAATCACTCCGTCCATGTCGCAGATAAATCCGCGTCGCTGTCTCAGCTTGTCGCACAATTCCATCGAGTCTATTCGCTCCCCTGTTGGCTTCCAATATACCGCGTTTGCTCCGCGAGTGCAGCACAAACATCGTACCATTTTCCACTCATTGACCCAAAACGCCCTGATTGGCCATGATGCGAATATGACAACACCAACTCGAGAACAAGCCCTGGCTCTGCTGCACCAGTACACCACAACCGAGAGCCTTCGAAACCACGCCCGATCGGTAGAGGCGGTGATGCGATATTGCGCACGAAAGCGTGGGCACGACGAAGAACAGTGGGGAATCATCGGACTGGTGCACGACCTGGACTGGGAGCAATTCCCCAGCGAGCACTGCACCAAGACCGAAGCGGTGCTGCGGGAGCAGAACTGGCCGCCGGAGTACATCCGAGCGGTGCTGAGCCACGCGTGGGAGATGTTTACCGACGTCAAGCCGGAACACGAGATGGAGAAGGTGCTCTATACCATCGACGAGTTGACGGGACTGGTCATGGCCACCGCGCTGATGCGCCCGTCGCGCAGCGTGCTCGACATGGAGCCCAAGTCGGTGAAGAAGAAATGGAAGGACAAGGGATTTGCCGCCGGGGTCAACCGCTCGGTGATCGAGAAGGGAGCCGAGATGCTCGGCATTACCGTCGATGAGGCCATCCACGACACCATCATGGGGATGCGGGAAGCTGCGGCCGAGATAGGGCTCGCCGGAACTGCCTCCGAGTAGTCGACTGTCCGAAGGCCCGGGAACGGAAACGGCGCGTCCGTGACGCGCCGCCTCCAACGATCAGTGCTGCTTCGATCAGTGCTTTTTCTTTCGTTTCGCGCGCGGCACGTTCTTTCCGCCGGCCGCTGGACTTGCGCTACCCGCCCGTTTCTGCGCGAGCTCACGCCTCACCGCTTCTACATCGGGACCCGCACCCACCGCAACGGGCTCACCCGCAGGCGCATCCACATCGGTCGCAGCGGAGGCAGCAACGGCTCGCTTCGGCGAGGTCTCCGTCGATGACTTGCCGTACTTGCCGCCCATCGAACGCTTCTTCATGCGGGCGATACTTCGTCGGTGCCAACCGAGCAGGGTCGGTGATGCGATGAAAATCGAGGAGTAGGTACCCACCACGATACCAACCATCAGGTTGAGGGCAAAATCCTGGATTGCTCCGGTGGTGAATACAAATATGGAGACCACCGCGAGCATTGTGGTGACCGACGTGATCAGCGTTCGGCTCAGCGACTGCGTGATACTGGTGTTCACAATGGTGGTGAAACCCGATTCACGCAGCAGCGTCTCGTTCTCGCGAATTCGGTCAAAGACCACGATGGTGTCGTTGAGCGAATAGCCGACGATCGTAAGCACGGCGGCGATGGTGGCCGTCGAGACCTCGATCTGCAACGCACCGATGAATCCCACCATGAAGACCACGTCGTGGAGCAGCGTCGCAATGGCAGCGACCGCGTAGCCGAGCCGAAAGCGAAACCAGAGGTAGATCAGAATGAGGAAGAGAGCCAAGGTGGTCAGCATGGCCGCCTGACCGGCGAGGTCTCCCGCGAAGCGCGGTCCGACGTACGCGTTCTCAAGCTCCGTGATGTTGCCCGCGCCAAAGGCCTCCCCAAGGCGGGTCAGTACCCGGTCCGACATGACCACGGTGAAGTTATCGATATCACCGGTATCACGGACGCGAATCGAAAACTCGCGGGAATCCTGGCCACCCACGGACTGCACCTGCACACTCGGCAGTTCACCGAGAGCGTTCCGGACGGTTTCGACGTCGACGTTTGGCACATCAATGAGGACCCGCTGGGTGGAGCCGGCCTGGAAGTCGATCCCGAGGTTGAACCCGCCTTGAACGATGGTCCCGGTAAGTCCCGCTGCAATGACGACTACCGAAAGGGCGATCATCACAAAGCGGATTCGAGTGAATTCAATTACCTTGCGCATCTTAGAGCCCCCACGCGATGCTCAACTTTGAGCGACGCAGCACATCGGTTGAAAAGTCGAAGATGAGGCGCGACACAAAGAGGGCGGTGAACATTGAACAGACGATCCCTACGGCAAGCGTTACGGCAAAACCCTGGATCGGTCCACTTCCCAACTGGGAGAGAAATACGGCTGCAATAAACGTGGTGATGTTGGCGTCCATGACCGTCCAGAACGCCTTTTCAAATCCGGCCCGCACCGACGCGGACGCGCTCTTTCCAAGGCGATACTCTTCCTTGATGCGCTCGAAGATGATCACGTTGGCATCAACCGCCATACCGACGGTGAGGATGAGTCCCGCGATGCTGGTGAGCGTGAGTGTCAGGTTGAATACCGAGAGAATCGCCACGATGAAAAACAGGTTCAGGACCAGAATGAGGTCCGCCAGAATACCGGCGCTCTTGTAATACACGATCATGAATACCATGACGAGGGCAAAACCGAGGATGATGGCCCGCAGCCCGGTTTCGATCGCCTGGGCACCGAGAGCCGCGCCCACGGTGGTCTGGTTGAGCACTGTGAGATCGATCGGCAGCGCCGCAGTCCGCAGCACGCGAGCGATGTTCTGCGCCTGATCCTGATCGAAGCCGCTGATCCGCACCTGACCGGTCGGAATCTCTTCCTGAATGGTGGCGTAGGCGCGTACACGGTCGTCCATGACGATGGCCATGCTGGAGCCAACGTTATCCCTGGTCAGAACAGAGAAGAGCGAAGCGCCCTGTGCATCGAGCACAAAGTTTACCAGCGGGCGGCCGGTGAGCGGATCGCGCCCGACCTGCGCCTCGGTAATGTGCTGACCGGGGAGGCCGTGCTCGCGGACGTCTTCGCGGATGACGATGTAGCGGACAAACTGGTCGATGCCGTAGGCATCGCGGCTGACAAACTCAACGATCCGGGTTCCAACGGGAACAAAGTCGGGAATGCCGTCCACTTCCGGTGACCACCCGGCCACCTGAGACTGAAGCTGGGCCAGCCGGGAGGTTGCTTCGTCGTCAACGATGTGAAAGTTGAGACTGCCCCGTCCCATCAGAAAGGAGTTGACCCGCTCGCGATCGTCATCGCCGGGAATCTCAATGGAAATTCGTGCCTGATCCATACGGCGGATCTGAGGTTCGGTGATACCAAACCGGTCAATCCGGTTGGAGAGAATCTCCAGCGCCAGATTAACCGCCTCGTCCATCTCAGCCTGTGTTGGCTCCTGACCGAGCCGCTGGGCGAGACTCTGGCGATCGGCCTCAAGCACAACATTGACGCCGCCGGAGAGGTCAAGCCCGAGCTCGATAATGCGCTCGCGAACACCGCGCAGCTGCTGAACGCGATCGCGGTGGAACGATTCCACCGCTTCGAACGCCTCGCGCTCCGAGCGGAACCCGGACAGCACCGCTGCGACCGTCCACGTCGACGGGGTGGACCGTCCCTCAAGCCGATAATTGGCACGAGCGGTATCGATCAGAAAGCTGAACTCGTCGGGCAGCGGTGCATCAGGGCTGGTGCGCGAGAGCCGACGCAGCTCCAGAATGACTTCGCGGGCCTGATCCTGCGCGTAGTCCCGGACCTGAACGCGAGAGGAGCGCGCCAACTCCTGATCCTGCGGTGAGACTAAGAAGTACCAGTTGATGGTGGGCCAGATAAACACCCCACCAATAATGACCAACACCAGGACGGTGAGGAATCGGAATCGCTTACTCATATGCTTTCATCTCCGGGCACAGCGCGGACGATCACTCTTCTTCGGAGCTTTCGTCGTCGCCCTCTTTTCCTTTCTGGGGTTTGGTTGCAGCGCGCTTGTCCAGCACGTTCGAGATGGCAGACCGGCTGAACTCGATGGACGAACTGGTATCGACCTTCAGCACGACGCTGTCATCTTTCATCGATTGAATGGTTCCCCGGATTCCTCCAATGGTCACCACTCGGTCGCCCTTGCGAAGAGCCGACAGCATCGCTTTGGTTTCTTTCTGCCGTTTGTTCTGGGGACGGATAATCAGAAAGTAGAAAATCAGGAAGACCAGACCAAAGGTCACCAGGGTCGGGACGATTGAAGCGGGTCCACCCTGCGGCCCACCGGCAGGAGGCGCCATGAGCAGCGGGAAGCTATGAAAGATCGTGGCCATGTTTGTATTTTCCTTCGTAGAAGATTTCGATCAAACTACCACACAACGACAAACGCCGTCAAGAAAGCGTCTCGCAGTCGCGAGATGCTCCGCGCGGCGCCCACCGTCAGACCGAAAGAATTCGGTTTATGCCTTTCGGCACCTCAAAGACACCAAACAGTCGCTTGAGTGCGAGCGGTGTGGACGCATCGAAGCGGGTATTCTCCTGCAACCAGACGAGCAGTTCCTGCATCTCCGGCTCATCGCCCGAGTAGAGGGCCGAACAGAATGCCTGCCGAAAGAGCCCCTCGTGCGCCAGCTGCATGGTGGTCATGGTACCGTACCGTTTCCGACTCCGGGAGTCGACCACCGCCGTGCTTCCCTCGAAGCCGATGGTAAAGACGAAATCATCCCGCTTCATTGCTCACTCCCCCACTTCGCATCTGCCGCGACTGAACCTGCATACGGTGCGACAAAAAAGGGAAGCCGAATGGGCTTCCCTCCTCGTTCGGCGGCGCAGCCGTTACCGGCCGCGCTCCCGGCAAACCTGTTACATCATGCCGCCCATGCCGCCCATGCCGCCCATTCCTCCGGGAGGCATACCGCCGCCACCGGATTCTTTCTCGGGCAGATCGGTGATGGCGCACTCGGTGGTCAACAGCAGAGCTGCGATCGATGCTGCGTTCTGCAGAGCGCTGCGGGTAACCTTGGCCGGATCGATGATTCCCGCCTTGACCATGTTCACCCACTCCATCTTGGCGGCATCGAAACCGATGCCCTTCTTCTCGGTCTTCGCGCGCTGCGCGATGATCGAACCGTCGAGGCCGGCGTTGATCGCAATCTGGCGGATCGGCTCTTCGAGGGCACGCTTTACGATGCGGAAGCCAACCTTCTCGTCATCGTCCATTGCGTCAATATTCTGCTTGTCGAGTGCTTCGATTGCCTGAACCAGCGTCACGCCACCACCGGGGATGATCCCCTCTTCGATGGCGGCCCGGGTGGCAGACAGCGCGTCTTCGACCCGATGCTTCTTCTCTTTCAGCTCGACTTCGGTTGCCGCACCAACGTTGATGACCGCCACGCCTCCGGCAAGCTTCGCGAGTCGCTCCTGCAGCTTCTCCCGGTCGTAGTCGCTGGTGGTGTCTTCAATCTGCGCCTTGATCTGGGCAATGCGGTCCTTGATGTCCTGCGCTTTTCCAGCACCGTTGATAATCGTAGTATTCTCTTTATCAACCTTGACCGACTGGGCGGTTCCGAGCTGAGCGAGATCAGTGGTCTCGAGCTTGAGGCCGAGCTCTTCGGAAACAACCTGACCGCCGGTAAGAATCGCGATGTCTTCCAGCATGGCCTTACGACGATCACCGAAGCCCGGCGCCTTGACCGCTACGGCCTGCAGGGTACCACGAATGTTGTTCACCACCAGGGTTGCGAGCGCTTCACCTTCGATGTCTTCGGCGATGATCAGGATTGGCTTGGACTGCTGAGCGACCTTCTCGAGAATCGGCAGGAGGTCTTTCATGCTGGAGATTTTCTTGTCATGAATCAGGATGTAGGGGCTGTCCAGCACCGCGGTCATGTTGTCTTTGTTGGTCGCGAAGTACGGCGAGACAAACCCGCGGTCAAACTGCATACCCTCGACAAACTCGGTCGTGGTCTCGATGGTCTTGGACTCTTCCACCGTGATGACGCCGTCTTTGCCGACTTTTTCCATGGCGCCGGCGATCTCTTCACCGATTTCCATGTCGTTGTTGGCCGAGATAGCGGCAACCTGGGCGATCTCTTCCTTGTCCTTGATGACCTTCGACATCTTAGCAATCTCGATCACGGTGGTTGCAACCGCCTGATCGATGCCGCGCTTCAGTCCCATGGGATTGATGCCGGCGGCAACGCTTTTGAGACCCTCTTTTACAATGCTGTACGCGAGAACGGTAGCCGTGGTGGTTCCATCTCCAGCAATGTCGTTGGTCTTGGTAGCCACTTCCTTGAGCAGCTGAGCGCCCATGTTCTCCAGCGCATCCTCGAGTTCAATTTCTTTCGCGACCGATACGCCGTCTTTGGTGACGGTAGGAGCACCAAACTTCTTGTCCAGCAGAACGGTTCTGCCCTTTGGACCCAGCGTGACCTTCACCGCGTTGGAAAGCTTTTCCACTCCGCGGAGCAGTGATCGGCGTGCCTCTTCGTCGAACGTTAGTTGTTTTGCCATATCAACACCCTCTCTCTCTTTATTCTTGCAAGATTTTTTCCACACGTGATTGAACAGGTGGTTGTTGCTTGTTCGGAGGAAAGATACAAACGATTGGCGACTTCATCAACTGATTTTTTCAACAAATCGATGGCGACGGCTCGATTGTTTGAATTTTTCCCCGCCTATGGTAGAAATGATGAGATGAAGCGACCTCTGGTACTCGCCCCGATCGTCTACAGCCACGATCCGGCCTCTCCCGCCGGCGAAGACAGCGTCGCCGGTGCAGTGCGCGAGCTGACGTCCCGGCCGGAGTTTCGCGACGGAGGAATCACGTGGAGCTTTCCGGCTCGCTGGTGGGAGCGCCGCGATTCCCCGCTTGGTCCGACGCTCGAGGCGATCCGCGAGCGCGTTGCATCCGGTCTCGATGCGCTCGCTCCGTGTGGCTACAGTGGCTGCCACCACGGGGCCCTCCTGGCGACCGAACTCGAACGCGAGCTTGGGTGGGCGATCAAGAACCCATGGGGCAGCGGGCTTCGCCCATCGTTCGCAAGCCGGCCCACAATCCTGTTCTCAACGCGCATCGATCTTGCCCGGGAGCAGGCACTCGAGCGGTACACATCAACCTTCGACGTGTTCATCTCCGGCGTTCAGCGCACATCTACGTCGCGGCTCGATGACCTGCTGATCTATCACAACCAGCTCGCGCATCGCATGGCCGCTCTCTCAGTAGGACGCACGCCGTTACGGCAACGCACGGCAACACGGCGCCGGTGCTCCGCCCTTCTGGCAACGCGCGAGCCCGTGGTTGCCGTGCTGATTCCCGTTGAATGCGCGGCCGACCGAGGCGGAGTGAGCGAGTTTCTCGCCCTGCTCGATCGACTCCCACGGCGCCGTTCGCTTCGTCTCGCGGCAATCGACGAACCACTGATCCTTCAGTGTGATGTTGACCACCACGCAGTACCAGAAATCGAACCCGCGGGGCCTCAGCATCTCTCGCTGGACGCCGAGCGAGCCGCGCGTGGCGCGGGTAGACTGCGCGCAGGAAGGGCGACGATCGAAGCAACCCGAAGCCTGCTGGTGTCGCTTGCGGACGCGCGCGGCAGTGACGAGGATGTGCCCCAGACGCCGGTCACGCATCCGCGAGAGTACATCGCGAGCATGATGGGAGACGCGTATATCTCGGACGATTCCATGATCGTCTCGTTTGAAGGTGGAAACCTGCGCGGCATAGCCGATGACGAGGGGGCGCTTCTGCTCGACGAGGCAACCGCCGGTTGGGTAGAAACCGAGCGGAGACGCCACCTCTTCACGATCTCGAGTGCCTTTTCCTACGAGGCCGAGCAGTGCCGCGGTTTGTCGACCATGGCAACAGCGGCGGGAATGGCGGGATCGACCGCGGTTCGAATGGATGCGAGTTTTGTGGAGGGGTATCCGTGGTTTGTGCTGGACGTCCGGGTCGACACCCCGCCGCCCGGCCCGGCGATCAGATCATTGACCCCGCTGGTGGTCGGGTTAACCGACTGCTCTACCGGCCAATGCCTGGAAATCGAAACCCTCTACCCGGACGGCGAAATTGGCCACACCTTTCTGGAGGGTGGACGCCGGGATCAGACGGTGACGGTGTGGGGAGCCCTGTTTCGGTTTCGATGGGGTGACCGCTGCCTTTCTGTTGGCTACCCTGCCCTTCACGGCAAAACCATTGCACCGATTGCGGTGCGCATGATCCCCCAGCGACGCGGACGATCCCGCATCGAACTCCACCCGGCAGGGTACTACGCAGCAGATTCCCCCGAGCTCATCTCCGCACGGTCGTATCGAGTCACCTTCTGCGTTGCCCCCGGTGAGCCGGATGAAGCAGGCATTCTGCGCCCGCCGTCACAGCTGGTTTACTCTCTCTCGCCCGGGGAGGAAGGGCGCGACGCGTAGACCACCTGGTCCGGCTGCAGCACCCGAAGCGTGCTTCCGTCGGTCCGCGCGACCAGCAGCTCGCCGTGATCGCCGATCCCCTCCACCCGTCCGCACTCACCGTCAGCACAGATCACACTCTCTCGAAAAAGGTGCAACTCCACCTTGCGGCGCCAGTCGCCGTCGCGCAGGTCGCGGCGCAACCGCTCGAGCAGCATCAGCAACACCGCTTCCGCGTCAAAGCGGTGCCCGGTTGCCGCGGCGAGGGAGGTTGGCGGAAGTGGCGCCGACTCAACGGAAAAGCGCTCCTGATTGAGGTTCAGCCCGATGCCGATGTGGATGCGGCCACCGCGTCCCTCGCAGAGAATTCCACAGGTCTTTGCCCCGTGGATCAGGATGTCGTTGGGCCACTTGATCCGAACAGAGCCGGCCACGGCGCCAAGCCCGAGGGCGACATCGGCAACGGCCAGTCCGGCCCGAAGCGGAACCGAGCCAACCGAGTGCGAACCGGTCGGGACCGCATCAGCGTCGTCAACGAGGAGCGTGAAGAGCAGGTTTTCCCCCGCAGCGGCGTGCCACACCCTTCCCTCGCCGCGGCCGCGGCCCGCCGTCTGTTCGTCTGCCACGAGAACGGAGCCGGAGGGAAGCTGGTCGCCGAGGAGTCGGGCATCATCCATGGTTGTGCCGGTCGAACGGCACCAGAAAATGGGTGCATCGTGCAGGGGTGACCGTTGGGGAATCACGGTGTAGCGATCGAGCAGCATGATTCACAGTATACGCGATCGCTCGATTGCGGGGCGACCGGAAAACCGGCATACTCATGGAATATGAAAGAGAGTCATCCATGAGAGAGAACCCGTTCCGCACCGGATTGGAGCAGTCTCGCCGAAGCGAACCGGTTACCGTGGTGATATTCGGCGCGACGGGAGACCTTACCCGCCGAAAGCTGCTGCCGGCGCTCCTGTCGCTCTTTCGTGCCGGCGTTACCCGCTTGCAGGTAGTGGGGTTTGCCCGCCGCAGTTGGGGGACCGAGGGGTTTCGCGAGCGCGCGCACGAGTACCTTGCCGATGCCCCCGACGTTTCCGACGAACAGCGCTCCGCGTTTATTCAGACGCTTACCTACGTAGAGTCAAGTTTCGACGATGAGGCGGGCTACCGGAACCTGGCCGAGGGGCTCACGGGCAACTGCCTCTATTATTTGTCAACGCCGCCGGCATCCTACGAGGCGATCATTCACGGCCTTGGGCGGGCCGGCCTCGCCGAAGACGGCGACGGGTTTCGCAGAATCATCGTGGAGAAGCCCTTTGGTCGCGACCTTGCCTCGGCCCAGGCGCTGAATGCCGTTCTCGCCGAGCACTTCCGAGAAGACCAGATCTACCGGATCGACCACTACCTCGGCAAAGAGACCGTGCAGAACATCATGCTCATGCGGTTTGGAAACGGTATCTTTGAGCCCATCTGGAACCACCGCTACATCGACCACGTGCAGATCACCGTGTCCGAGCGGCTTGGTCTTGAGGGCCGGGGCAACTACTACGACTCCTCGGGCGCCCTGCGCGACATGGTGCAGAACCATATGTTTCAGCTGCTGACGCTGACCGCCATGGAACCGCCGACCGATCTTGGTGCCGACAGCATCCGCGACGAGAAGGTAAAAGTGGTCCGCGCGGTACGCCCAATTGGAGCCGACGCAATCGAATCCCACACCGTTCGTGCCCAGTACGACGGCGGACGGGTGGACGGCGAGCCGGTCCCGGGGTACCTCGACGAAGAGGGCGTTCCCGCCGGTTCGCACACCGAGTCCTACGTGGCGCTGAAGGTCTTCATCGACAGCTGGCGCTGGTCCGGCATTCCCTTTTACCTGCGGACCGGGAAGCGGCTGCGGCGAAAGGTCAGCGAGATTGCCGTCACCTTTCGTGAGCCACCGCTGAAGCTCTACGCAAACCGTCACCCAACCATGAACCGCAACACCCTGATCATACGCATTCAACCCGAAGAAGGGATTACCCTGCGGGTAAACACCAAGATCCCCGGGTACACCTTCGACATGCGGCCGGTCAACGTGGACTTTGCCTACGGTTCGGCCTTTGGCGCCGCAACCCTCGAGGCGTACGAGCGGCTGCTCTTTGACGCGATGGTTGGGGATTCCACGCTCTACACCCGGCGTGACGAGATCGAGGCGTCGTGGCGATTTGTCGACGGGATACTCGCCGCCTGGAATCGGAGCGACCGGCCTCCGCACCGCTACGCTCCCGGCTCGTCCGGGCCGGACGCCGCGGACAAGATGCTCACCGCCGACGGACGGCGCTGGAGACGCCTGTGATTATCGACCCCAATCGCATCGAAAAAGAACTTTCCGACCTGATGGCCAAGGCGAGTCCCGCGGAGGCGCGCGCAAGCCTGCTCAATCTGGTGGTGTTTACCGGCGAAGGGCGCGCCGAGCAGGCGAATGCACTGCTGGACTCGGTGCTTGGCAAGCGTGCTGCCCGTGTCATTCACATCAAGCGCGGAAACGCAGAGGAGAGCAGCGTGTCGGTCTCGGCGCGCTGTTACCTGGACGCCGGCAAGCGAAGCGTCTGTCTGCAGGAAGTGATCATCGAGAACGGTCGCGACGGAGCCGGGGCCGATCCCTCCACCTGGGCCCCGATGCTGGTACGCGATATTCCCGTCTCCGTCGTCTGGCTCGATCGCGTTGTCGGCACCGACTTTGCGCCGCTCCTGGACGTAGCTGACACGGTGATCCTCGACAGCGAAGCGTCGCTCCGAACGGGCGAGCCGGAGCGCGAACTCTTTGGGGCCCTGCACACGCTTGGTTCCTCCGTGACGATCTGCGACTTCAGCTGGCGCCGCGTTCTGCTCCTGTGTGAGATCACGGCGGAGACCTTCGATACCCCGATGCTTCTCGAGCGGGTGGATGACGTTGATTCAGTGAGCCTGACCGGCGCGCCGCGCGCCTTTGCGCTGCTCTACACCGGCTGGTTTGCATCGCGGCTGCGGTGGCAACCGGCGAGACCCCGGGGGATCGAAACCGAACACGATAGTGCCGGGTGGCTGTTGGAGAGTGCCTCCGGACGCCCGATTCGCATGACTCACCGCAAACCGGCGCCCCTGTCTGCCGAGGCCGAGGTGAGGATCGAGTTTGACGGACACGACGACGTGCGGGTGCGCCTGGTGTCAGGCGGGTGCGCGGAGGTTGCCGGCGGGTGTGACGAAACCGTACGCGTGCTGGAGTTGCCCAGCGACGGGGCGATTCTCCTTGCCGAGATTGACGGTGCCCACCGGGATCATATATATGCAGAAACCGTGGCGTGTATTGATAGTTTTACCGAACTTCGGTATTCTATAGGCTGATCGTATTTGCATATTCCATGCAGCTTTCGAGGCACGATCCTCAGGAGACCTTCGGTGAAAGAGCGACCACAGCGCCTTCAAGCCATTAAGCGGATCATCCGCGCACACAAGATCAACAGCCAGGAACAGCTTTTACGCCATCTGGTTGGTGAGGGTTTCTCGGTGACCCAGGCGACGCTTTCGCGCGACTTGAAGCTGCTGAAGGTGGGAAAGATCGCCGAAGGCCCCACCGGGTACGCGTACACCCTCCCCAGCGAGGAAGAGCGCCGCGAATCCGAGCGCAGCTACGTCGATGATTTTCTCCGCGGATACGTCTCCATTGAGTTTTCCGGCAGCGTCGCGGTGGTTCGCACGCTCACCGGTCACGCCGACAGCGTGGGGTTTGCCCTCGACAACATGAACATCTCCCAGATCCTCGGAACCGTGGCGGGAGCCGACACGGTGATCATGGTACTCCGCGAGGGAACAACGCGCGCCGCCTTCATCGAGGCGCTGAAAGAGAAAGCGCCCGACTTCGAGGAGTGAAATGAAGGTTGCGGTTCTGGGATCGACCGGCTACACCGGCATGGTCCTCCTGCGCATCCTGGCCAACCATCCTCAGGTGGCCGTGGTCATGCCCGCTTCGTCTTCCCGGGCAGGTGCAGCGCTTCGTGACGTGGACCCCGGATTGGGTGCCGCCCTGCACGCCAAGTGCGACGGCGAACTGGTAGACCTGGAAACCGTTCGCGCCGCCAAGCCGGACGTGGTCTTCTCGGCGCTTCCCCACCTCACCTCGTCCAAGGTGTGTGAGCCCTTTTTTGGGAAGTCGGTTGTCATCGATCTCTCCGCCGATTTCCGCGTGCCGGACGCGGCGCTCTTCACCCGCGCCTACGGCGAACCGCCGCCCCGCGTTGACCTTCAGCTCGACTCCTGTTATGGCCTTGCCGAATGGTACGGCAAAGAAATCCTGGAAGCCGACATTATTGCCAACCCGGGCTGCTACCCGACGGCGACCCTGCTCCCGCTGCTTCCGCTCGCGCGAAAGGGCCTCATTCAGGGGAAGATCGTGGTGAATGCGTTCTCGGGCATCTCGGGGGCCGGGCGCAAAGAGCAGATCAACCTGCTTTTTCACGAGCGGTCGGAAAACGTCAACGCCTACAACCCCGGCACCAAGCACCGTCACTGGTCCGAGATCCACTATCACCTGTCGCGCTCGGGCAAGCAGTTGCCGATGCTCTTCACGCCGCATCTGGTTCCCATCAAGCAGGGCATTGCGGTTACCACGTCGTGCTCCCTGCGAGATGGAGTGAGCGAAGAAGGCATCGCGGCCGCGTTCAAGGAAGCGTACGGCACGAGACCCTTCGTGCGGCTGCTCGGCAGCACCATCCCCGAGACGCGCTGGGTGCGAAACTCCAACCGCTGCGACATCGGCTGGCATGTGGAAGACCAGGAGCTGCTGCTCTTTTCGGCCATCGATAACCTGGTCAAAGGCGCGTCGGGACAGGCCGTGCAGAATATGAACCTTCGCTTCGGTTTCGACGAAACCGAAGGCTTGCGTACCTACGGCGAGTTCTGAATCCTCCGGGAAGAGCTCGTCGACCACATCCCAACTCTCGAGAACACCAATGAATGAAAAACCAACGATCGTAATCAAGGTCGGCGGGGCATCCGCCGGCGACCAGGCTACCTTTTCTCACTTCATCGCCGATGCCGCGGCGCTTCGCGGGCGCGCAGCGATTGTGCTGGTGCACGGCGGCGGCGCCCAGGTGACCGCCCTGGCGCGCCGGCTCGGCATCGAGCCGGTCTTCGCAAACGGGGTCCGCATGACCGGCGAGGCCGAGATGGACGTGGTCGATATGGTGCTCTGCGGACTGATGAACAAGCAGATCGTCCGTGCGATGGTTGCCCGCGGGATACCGGCGGTCGGCGTCTCCGGGTCGGACGGGGCACTCTTTGTCGGCCGTCCCATTGCCGACGCAAACGGCAACCCGAGCCGTACCGGCACTCTGGACCACTGCGACCCGGGATTGCTGCAAACACTGCTCGCTGCGGACTACCTGCCGGTTGTTGCCTCGACCTTCACCGATGGAAGTGGCGGGGGACTCAACCTCAACGCCGATGATGCCGCCCTGGCCATCGCCGGAGCGCTCGCGGTGGAGAGCCTGCTCTTTCTGTCGGATACACCGGGGATCCTGGACAAGGCCGGCACCCTCATCCCTGCCCTCAGCGCATCCGGTGTGGAAGCCGCGATCGCAGACGAAACCATCACCGGCGGCATGGTGGTAAAGAGTCGCGCCTGCGTCACCGCTTTGAACAACGGAGCAAAAAACATTATCATTGGGCGCTACGGCGAGCCGGGCGATCTCGAACGGCTGCTCTTCCAGGCCTACGGAACGAGGATCCACCATGACTGATACATCCGCCATTGCCCGCGACCACCGGTTGCCCAAAACCTACGCAGCCGAGCTGCTCGTTATCGACCACGGCAGCGGTGTCTACCTGTACGATACGGCGGGGAAGCGCTACCTGGACATGGGTGCCGGTATCGCAGTCAACGCGCTGGGTTACGGCCGCGACGACCTGGCCGACATTGCCGCCGCGCAGATGCGCAAGCTGATCCACATCTCCAACCTCTACACCACCGAACCCACGGTCCGGCTCGCACGCGCGTTGACCGATGCGCAGATTGGTGCCTTCAACCCCGACTTTTCCGCGGTGCACTTTGGCAACAGTGGGGCTGAGGCCAACGAGGCGGCGCTGAAGTACGCCCGCGCCTACGCGACGCGAACGCGCGGGCCCGGTCACCACAAGTTGCTGAGCCTCCTCGGGGGCTTTCACGGGCGCACCACCGGCGCTCTGGCGCTGACGCACACACCTTCCTATCGGGAACCGTTCGAACCGCTGATGCCCGGCGTGGATTACCTGCCCCTCAACGACGTTGAGGCGCTGGAATCGCGCATGAGCCCAAGCTACGCCGGTGTCATCGTCGAGCCGGTGCAGGGTGAAGGCGGACTGCGGCGCCTCTCCCCGGAGTTTGCGGCGGCGCTCAACCGGCTCTGCCGCACCCACGACGTGGTACTGATTGCCGACGAGGTTCAGTCCGGGCTGGGGCGAACGGGGCGCCTCTTCGGCAGTGAATCGGTAGGCCTCGAGCCAGATATCGTCACCCTGTCGAAACCGATTGCCGGCGGCCTCCCACTGTCGGCAACCCTCGTCACACGGCGTATCAACGATGCACTCGCCCTCGGCGACCACGGTTCGACCTTTGGCGGCGGACCGGTCACCACGGCGGTGGCGCTGCGGGTGTGGGAGGAGATCTCCAGCGAGGAGTTTCTCAGCGAGGTACGCCGCCGCGCGGAGCACCTCGATCGGCGCCTGCGAGCGATGGCGGCGGCCGACCCCGCAGTGGGCGAGCCGTTGGGGCTGGGGTTGTTGCGGGGACTTCCCATTCTGGCTGCAGCCGAACAGCAGAAAACCGTGATGGCGTCGCTGATCGCGACGGCCCGGGAGAACGGCCTGCTGG
>REDM01000259.1 GCA_007693485.1 Spirochaetaceae bacterium | reverse complement strand
GCGGCGTGACCAGAATACACAGAGCAGGGAGGTAAGACATGAAACGAATCATGCTCGTTTCGCTCGCGTTGGTTTCCATCGCGGGATTGGCATTCGCAGCAGGGGCACAGCAGGCTGCGACAGCGGGAGAGTACAGTTGGCAGCCCAACCGGCCGATCAACCTGATCGTGCCCTGGGGTGCCGGTGGTTCCACCGACCGGTCCGCTCGGGCTACTGCTGCAATTGTTGAAGAGCAGCTGGGTGTGAGCATCGTGGTGGTGAACCAGGGCGGAGCCTCAGGGTCGCTGGGAACCAAGGCCGCGATGGACGCGCGTCGTGACGGCTACACATGGACGGCCGGTGCGGTCAAGGACCTGGGCGTCTACAAGGTGATGGGTCTTCTCGACACCACCCTCGATGACTGGCATCTCTACCTGAACGTCGCGATGCCAAATGTGATCTCGGTGCGGGCCGACTCGCCCTATCAGACGTTTGATGATCTACTCGAGGCGTTTCGCGCGCAACCGGGTCGAGTGACCGTTGCGACCGCAGGAGTCAATTCCGCCGGCCATACCGCGATGGAGCTGCTGGCATCGTATACCGGCATCAGCTATCGGCACGTGACCTACGACGGGGGAGCCCCGGCGGTCACCGCGACCGTTGCCGGTGAAGCGGAAGTGGTGCCACAGCTTTCAGTTGAACAGGTAGACATGATTCGCGCGGGGCGGTTGCGGCCGCTGGCGGTTCTCACCACACAACCGCTGGAAATCGAGGGAGTGTCCGAGCCGATACCTCCGATCACCAACTGGATTCCCGAGTTTGAGGCGGCGCCGATCTACTTCGGCATCTTCGTTCCCGGTGGCGTACCTCAAGAGGTGGTCGATACCCTTGACCGTATCTGGGAACGGCACGTGATCACGTCTGATTCGCTGCGCAATTGGGCCCGAGAAAACGCTGCCTTCTTTGATCCTGCCTTCGGAACCGTTGCGGTTGAGAAATCGTTCCCGATGGTGCAGATTGATGCTTGGCTCAAGCATGATGCCGGTGATACGGTTGTCAGTCCGGATACGGTAGGCATTCCGCGTCCGTAGTACGAGCGGTACACACCAACCGAACGTTCATACGGCACCGTTTGCGTATCGCAAACGGTGCCCATCTTCCCCGAAAAGGAGCTCATCATGTCTGATGCGCAGCCGCGCCAGACGCCACGGCCAGGGCTGGCCATGCCGAAAGCAGACTTTGTGACCGGCGTCTTTTTGTTGGCGTTCAGCATTACCATCGTCGTACTTTCTGTGCAGATGCCCCGCCTCGAACACCGCGGCATCAACCCCTACACCGTTCCGGGAATTGTGCCCGGCCTCCTTGGCGTTGCCCTCACGATCATGAGCGTGAGTCTTGTACTGCGCTCAGTCCGGCATGGCGGATATCGGGTCGCGTTCAGTGTGGATCAGGCCGCAGGCATCGCACGCAAACCCGTGGTGTGGCGTGCGCTGGTTACCGCGGTGTTTTGTCTCTTCTATGCCCTCGCGCTTGTCGGTCGGATCTGGTATCCCGCGGCAACGTTTCTCTTTGTGCTCGGGTTCATCGTCCTGTTTGAGTATCGTTTCGACCGTCCGTTTCGCACCCAGTGGGGAACGGTTCTGTTTGCTACGGTTGAAGCGCTCCTTACCGCAGCGGTGGTGTCGGCGGTATTCCGGTACCTCTTTCTGGTCCGGCTCCCATAGGAGGCATGTGCAATGATTGACGGACTTCGCATGCTGGGGATCGGAATCGGTGAGTTTCTCACCATCGGATCGCTGTTCTCGGTGCTGTGGGCTACTCAGCTTGGAATTATCGTGGGAATGCTTCCCGGGCTTACCGCCACCATGGGCATTGCCTTGATGACAACACTCACCTTCCGACTGCCGCCGGGGAACGCGGTGCTCATTCTGATCTGCATGTACATCGGAGCCATCTACGGCGGGAGCCGCAGCGCCATTCTGCTTAATATTCCCGGTACCCCGGCGAACGCGGCTACCGCGCTCGATGGCCACCCCCTTGCGCGGCAGGGAAAAGCCGGCCAGGCGATTGGACTTGCAACCACCGGCTCGTTTCTTGGGTCGGTCATTGGAATGCTGATGCTCGCACTGTTTACTCCGGTGATCGGCAACTTCGCGCTGAACTTTCAGTCGTTTGAGTTTTTCTGGCTCGCCATCTTTGGCGTAGTCATCAGTGGAACGCTCACGGCTCCCAAGGATCCCCTGAAGGGCTGGATCTCCGGGTTTCTGGGGCTGATGATCGCTATGGTCGGGATGGAAGGCATTCACGCTCATGTGCGGTTCACGTTTGGTGTAGTCGATCTTTCCGGAGGAATCCGGTTGATCCCGGCGATGGTTGGTGCCTTCGGGTTCGCCGAAGTGATCATGATGATGAAGCACGTGAAGGTCGAAGTCATCAAGTCCGAAATCACCCGGGTCATTCCTCGCCTGAAGGATTTCGCGAAGTACTGGAAGACCATCATACGCTCGGGGCTTATTGGCACCTTTGTCGGGGCAATCCCGGGGGTGGGTGAAGACATCGGCGCCTGGGTGAGTTACGACTTTGCGAGGCGGTCGAGCAAGGAAGCTGACCAGTTCGGGAAGGGGAGCGTCGAAGGTTTGATGGCCGCCGAAGCCGGGAACAATGCGGCAGTGGGAGGCGCGATCATCCCCGTACTGGCGTTGGCAATTCCCGGTTCGGCTCCGGCGGCGGTGTTGCTTGCAGCCATGTACATTCACGGCGTGCGTCCGGGGCCGCTCATCATGATTGAGAACCCGCAGTTCGTCTATTCGGTCGTCGCGATGTTTCTGCTTGCCACGGCGGCGATGTTTGTGTTGGGGCTGTCGATGGTGCGAATTCTGGTGAAAGTGCTGGAGATCCCCCGTACCAAACTGATGCCGGTGGTGTTCGTGCTCTGCGTGATCGGTGCGTACGCGGTGGAGTCTCGGTACTTTGATATCGTGATCATGGCAGCGTTTGGTTTGCTGGGTTACATCATGCAGGAGATGGAGTACCCGGTCGCTCCCATGGTCCTGGGTATCATTCTCGGGGACATTCTGGACCGTAACCTCCGGCGCGCACTGGTCATCACCGACGGCGATCTGATGCCGTTCTTCACCCGACCCATTTCGCTCATCCTGATTCTGTTCATTCTGCTCAGTCTGGTCGGCAAGACCCGCTGGTTCATGCACGCGACCGCAGTTGCGAAAGAAGCAGTATTCGGGCGGTTTCGGCGCGCCAAATCTACCCAGGGAGACACTCCATGAGCGGTCGCCCCCATCTGCGAGCCGGCATCGTTGGCTCCGGCTTTGCCGCAGCCTTTCACTACGAGGCGCTTCATCGAGTGTACCGCGTGGATGTCGAGATCACCGGAGTGTTTTCGCCCAACGCCGAGAAGCGTGGTGCATTCGCGAATGACCGGGGGATTACGGCATTCGACTCGTTGGCGGCACTGATCGACGCGAGCGATGTGATCCACGTTTGCACGCCGCCGTCGACCCACGAAGAGATCGCCGTAACGGCGCTGGCAGCCGGCAGGAGCTGCATTGTGGAGAAACCCTTTACCGGGTTCTTCGGTGACGGATCGAAGGACTTCGACGGGCGGACCTTCGACCGCGAAGCAGGCCTGCGTGAAGCGATGGCAAGCGTACAGCGCATGCTCGAAGCCGAGCGTACGAGCGCAGGGTCTATTCTCTACGCGGAGAACTGGGTTTACGCACCAGCGATTCAGAAAGAGCGCGAGATCATCGAAAAGACCGGCGCCCAGATTGTCTGGATGCACGGTGAGGAGTCGCACTCGGGTTCGCACTCGCCCTATTACGGGAAATGGGAACACTCCGGGGGTGGGTCAATCATGGGCAAGGCCGTGCATCCGCTGACGGCGGCACTCTACCTCAAGAAGGTGGAGGGGCGTGCGCGCTCGGGCCGTCCCATCCGGCCCGTTGCGGTGTCCGCGCGTACCCATGCGGTGACCACATCGGACTGGTTCCGCGATGAGGGCCACCTGCGCACCAGCTACACCGACATCGAAGACTACGGTGCGGTTCACGTGGTGTTTGAAGATGGAAGCTTTGCCGACATTTTTGCCTCCGAACTGGTACTCGGCGGCGTGCACAACTGGATCGAGGTGTGCACCAACAACCATCGCACCGTCTGCAACATCAACCCAAATTCCGCGATGCAGACCTACAATCCCAAAGAAGAAAACTTCCGCGACATCTACGTGGTAGAGAAGACCGGAACCAAACAGGGATGGGCCTTTACCTCTCCGGATGAGGAGTGGTTCACCGGGTACCAGCACGAGATGAACGCGTTTTACTCGTCGGTGGCGGATGGCCATGAGCCTGAGTCCGACAGTCGGCTTGCCGCCGACACCATCGCGGTAGTCTACGCGGCCTATCTCTCGGCGGCGCAATGGGGTCGAGAGGTCGCGGTGCCCCAAGCGGGGGAGTAATGGCACAAGGGAGTAGCGATATGGGACACGGTGACGGAATGAACTACGCCCCAAGGGCGAAACGGGATCCGGTTTGCCGCCCCGGGGAGTTTCGCTTCTCGGTGATCGGCCTGGACCACGGCCACATCATTGGAATGACGGCGGGCCTGGTCGATGCCGGGGGTGAGCTGGTGGCGGTCTTCGATCGCGACGGAGAGAAGGCGCGGAGCTTTGCCGCCGACTTTCCCGGCGCGAAGGCGGTCGCCCAAGAGGACGCGGTTCTGTTGGATCCATCGGTGCAGCTGATCGCCTCGGCCATCGTGCCCAACGAGCGCGGTCCGCTCGGGTTGCGTGTGCTGGACGCCGGCAAGCACTACTTCAGTGACAAGGCACCCTTCACCGATCTCGCTCAGCTCGCCGCTGCACGCGAGGTGGTACGGTACACCGGTCTGAAGTGGGCGGTCTGCTACAGCGAGCGGGTGCAGAACGAGGCAGCGGTGCGAGCTGGCGAACTCATTGGAGAAGGGGCCATTGGTCGGGTGCTGCAGGTAATCGGAATGGGCCCGCATCGATTGAACGCAGCGTCGAGGCCCGACTGGTTCTTCGAGCGCGAGCGGTACGGCGGCATCCTGGTCGATCTGGGAAGCCACCAGATCGAGCAATTTCTGCACTTTGCCGGCGCGCGCTCGGCGCGAGTGGTACACAGCAAGGTCGGAAATCTGGCGCATCCCCAGTTCCCTGAACTGGACGATTTTGGTGATGCCTCCCTGGTGGCTGATAACGGGGCAACGGCGTACTTCCGCGTGGACTGGTTTACCCCCGATGGGCTGTCGACCTGGGGTGACGGACGGACCTTTGTGCTCGGGACCGACGGCTACCTCGAGCTGCGCAAGTACGTTGATGTCGCGAGACAGCAAGTGGGCGATCAGATCTATCTGGTGGACCACCGCGGAGAGCACCATTTTCCGGTGCACGGTACGGTGGGGTTTCCCTACTTTGGAGCGCTGATCCGTGACGTTCTGGACGGGACCGATCTCGCCATGCCACAGGAGCAAACCTTTCTCGCCGCGGAACTCTGCATCGTGGCCCAGATGCAGGCCGAACGGATCGTAACGACCATGTGATCGGTGACCACACGATCAGCGCGCGTTTGATCGGCTTGACAACCGCGGTGATTCGGCTACGCTGTGGGCGGGGGAACACGTGGAGTTAAACCGCACCGACGATGATGAGTTTGAGCTGGTTACCACCCGAGGTGGCGACCGTGGCGAGTCCGGGTACTATTCCGGTGAGCGGCGGCGTAAGGATGATCTTATTTTTGCCGCTCTGGGCGACATTGACGAGACAAACAGCGCCATCGGCGTTGCGAGAGCGGCCCTGAACGATGCGCGAAACAGCGACTTCGGCCTGCTGGACCTTCAGCAACGGTTGCTTCGTCTCTCATCAATGGTGGCAACCTCTCCGGGGCATGAGCTGTACTCGGCGTTCGAACACATCGGCGATGCGGATGTCACCGCGTTGGAGCGCCGGCAACGCGAATTGCTGGCGGTCACTCGCATTGATCCGGTGTTTGTTCTGCCGGGGGCATCAGGGGTTTCGGCTGCGGTCGATCTCGGACGGTCGGTCTGTCGGCGCGCCGAACGCACCCTGGTTGCGGTGATCCGCGAGCGGGCCAGGCACGATCTTCACCTTTGTCAGAACTATCTCAACCGACTCTCCGACTACCTCTTTATTCTCGCACGGCACGTCGACCAGACCCAGGATGTCGACCAGCGGGGATGAGCGGGCCCAATCTTGTGCACGACTTTCACCACAACGAAGCCGCGCTCGAAGCAGCCGAAGCGATGAATCGCCTTGGAATGGATCGCACCCCGTTCCTGTTTGTCTTGGACTACGCGGTACGGAAGCCGTTGGTGATACCACTTACTGAGTGCGATCCCACCGAGGTTCGGTACGCCATGCCGCTTGGGAGTAACGATACACCGGACTCGGGCGCCTGGACGCCGACTGCCCGCGCGCCGGGTACGCAGACACCGCGGCCGTCGATCCATGTCGTGGAGCCACCGTCGCGAGCGCGGTATCGGGCGGCCTTTGATCGGGTGCACGAGCACCTGCGCCTCGGCAACTCCTACCTCGTTAATCTGACCCTTCCGACGCG
>REDM01000170.1 GCA_007693485.1 Spirochaetaceae bacterium | reverse complement strand
GCAATTTCGGCAGAAATAGCGTGCGTTCGGTTTCGTGCCGGCCTACGCGTCCGGCCCTGGATCGTTCGGTTGCTCCCGCTTTTTGATCGCTTCCATCGCGCGCTCTTTCTCGGCTATGCGCTGTTCGATCTCTTCGATTTCGCCGATGGTCTCACCAATGCCTTCGCTGCCCCGCTCGATACGGCTGCGCCCCTCTTTGACCAGCAGATCGTACACGCGGGCGCCGAGGCGTGCGGTGAGTTTTTCGGCTCGCGACTCGAGCTGCATGATCTCCACACGAATGACGCCCCGTTCGCCGAGCTCATGCGCGGTGCCCTTCGCCTTGTCGAACCACTCTTTGGATGTGTCGAAGCTTTTGTCGATGGTAGTTTTTACCCGATCCCAGAAGTCCATGGTTCCTCCTCGTTCGTTGACCAACAAGTCAACCTACCGTAAACTTACTATCATCAAAACGGAAAAGTAAAGGAGAACGTATGAACCTGGTATTTCTTGGTCCGCCGGGGGCCGGCAAGGGGACAATGGCTGTTCGCGTCGCAGAACACTTCAGCATTCCCCACATTTCGACGGGAGACATCTTTCGCGCAAACATCAAGGGCGAGACCGAACTGGGTAAGAAGGTGAAGGCAATTCTGGATGCCGGAAACCTGGTGCCCGACGAGTTGACGATCGACCTGGTCAGAGACCGACTCACCAAGCCGGACGCGCAGAACGGCTACATCCTCGACGGATTCCCGCGCACCATCCCCCAAGCCGACGCCCTCGCTGGTTTCTCCACGGTAACGAAGGCTCTGAACTTTGTGCTGGTCGACGAAGAGGTGGTGAAACGATTGTCGGGTCGTCGCGTACACCCCGGTTCGGGGCGGACCTACCACGTCCTGTTCAGCCCACCGAAGGTAGCCGATACTGATGACGTCACCGGTGAGCCCCTGGTTATCCGTCCGGACGATCAGGAAGACGCAATTCGCAATCGACTTGAGGTCTATCGAAAGCAGACCGAGCCGTTGATTGAGTACTATCAGTCGAAAAACCTGCTTGTGGATATCGACTCGTCACCCGCGCCCGATGCCGTGTTTAAGACCGTACTGAACGCTTTGAGCTGACCCGGTCACGGACCGGCGGCGTCTTCGACAGAGGTGGGGTCGGCAGGCGGTTCCAGCGAGGGCATCACACCCCGCTGCTCCAACTGCCGGCGCACTGCCGCTTGATCCCACGATGGGACCGATTCCACAAGCAATGAAAGCTCTGCATTGTCGGTGAAGCCGGCATCGAGTGCTCGCTCAAGGAAGTCCAGTCCGGCTTCGCTTTCTTCGATCCCGACCAGAAACACCACTGCCATTCCGAACAATCCAGCCGCATCGTCCGGGCGCTGGTCCAGCACCTTCCGGTAGGCGCGTCGCGCCGGCGAGAAAAACCGTCCCGTGCGCAAAGCATCTCCGGCGGCGAGCAGGCGAGTGCGGTCCGTTGGCGAGGTATCGAGGTAGCGCTCGAAAATTGGTGCCGATCGCTCGGGATCAACTCGGTTCAGCGCGTCAGCATACGCAAAGAGCAATTCAGCATCGGCAGGTTGGGCCTGCACGGCGCGACGAAAAAACTCCGCTGACTCGGCGTAGCGTTCGCGTTTGCGTTCGATCCTGCCGAGGTTGTAGAGCGCATTCACGTGGAACGGAGAGAGCGCGAGAACTTCCCGGTATCGTGTTTCCGCCCGCTCCACATCGCCCTGCAGAAAGTACACAAAGGCGAGCGTTTCGCGAAGCAGCACGCTTTCGGGGTCTCTGACGATCAATTCAAGCAGTACATCGATGGCATCGGGGAAACGCCCCTGATCAGCGTACACGCGCGCCAGATTGAAGCTGGCTGCCGCGAGCGTCCGGTCGAGGGCCAGGGCGCGTCGGTAGTAGTCCACCGCGCGGTCGAATCGGCCGAGGTCGTAGAAGGCGTTCCCGATGTTGTAGTACTCGCGTGCGAGGTCGGGACCCCGGACCCAGGTAGTGCAGCCGCTCACCGCAATGAGGAGCACGGCGAGAATCGCGATGAGGATTGCACTCCTGATCGCGCCCGGCGGGATCCGCTGAAGAATCGCGCTGCGTGCGCCCGGTCTATGTTCCAAGCACCGTCTCCTCGATCTTGCGCACCTGAGCGCGGTAGAGGTTGGAGATGGTCGAGCCGTAGTCGGCGATGAGCTGGATGATCCCACGGGGGCGATCGGCGTAGTCGCGGCCGTTGAGTCGGTCACCGGCATCGCCGAGTCCCGGCAGGATGTAGGCCGCTTCGTTGAGCGCGGGATCCATCCAGAGCGTGTAGACGTAGGCGTTTTCCACCGCGCGCACGATACGAAGCGCCCCCTTGAGGGCGGAGATAACGTTGAAGCAGCGAATCGAGCGCGGCTTGACTCCCTCGTTCTTGAGGTATTCCACGATGGTGACCATGCTTCCGCCGGTGGCGTTCATTGGGTCGGCAAAGATGAGATCCTTGCCCTGAAGGCTGTCGAGGTCAAAGTGGCTCGTCTTCAGATCGAGGATGTACTCCATGTTCTTCTCGACCTTGGTATCGTCGCGCTTGATGCTGAAGAGGGCAAACGGAGTGACGTACCCGGTGGAGGAGTACTCCTGGATCTCCTTGGACATGATCATTGAGGGAAGCAGGGCGCCGCGCAGCATGACGCACATCACGCAGTTTTCGATGTCTTCGTCGACGTCGGGGATCTTGTGAACGGCAAAGTTCTGGACCGGGGTGGTCACCGGTGTTTTGACAATGAGGTGGTTCTTTCTCGCCGTTCCAGGAGTGGAGTACGCGAGGTTAAACAGGAGCTCGTACGCGCGCTGCACGTAGTAGATGAACTCGTGGTTCTGCGTCCGCACGTCGCGCAGTTTGGCGATCAGCCGTGACGCTTCGCCGTGCACCGTACGCGGCGTCTCAAACGAATAGACGCGAATGTTGGGCGTTGCCTTGACCACGTCCTGCATCCGCTCCCCCATCTCGGTGTAGATCTCGATGATATACTAAACATAAAAAAAAAAACGGCTCTGGTTCTGCGAGGTGGCGAGCACCTGACTGACGTCGAGGGCCTGATCGTAGAGCTGATGCATTTCCGCGATGCGCTGCTTGTCGTCGTCGGTCAGGTATCCGTCGAGATCCTTTGCTGTGAGAATCACCTGGTCCATGTACACCTCCGGTTTTGCTCACTATACGCCGGAAGCGGAGGGCGTTCAATTGGAGTGGTGCGAAAACTGTGCTTTTTTCTGAGCGTGAAGCCAGGCCGGCCACCCCATGAAAAAACCGCCCCGTTTGGGGCGGTTTCGCTTTCCCTCGAGGGAGGTTAGTTCACGCCCAGCCCGAAGGTGGCTCCGAGCGAAAACGCCCTGTCGTTATCGTCAAACAGGTCGGTGAGCAACGCGTCGATGACAAACTTGTACTGCGAGGACCCCAGAGGAGCGATCCGGATACCGGTGTTATACGCACCCCGATTCCCCGGGTTGTTTCCACTTGGGAGTATGCTGTACGAGTAGTTTGCGAAGTCGTTGATCCAGTGAACGTAACCACGGAAAACCTGCGGAAACAGGGTCAACTCGAATCCCATTGAGAAATCGATATCCCCATCGGCGACCACATCGCTGAACGTCTTTCCGAACACCACCGAGGTGGCTGCCGGCATTCCGAAGAATGCGCCGCCGTACGTCCCGACGAGGTACACCTGAACCGCATTGATATCATCGTTCCCGGTATCGATCAACTGGATGTTGGTTCCCACGCCTGCCGCGGATACCCCTTCCTTGAAAAACTGGAACTTACCGTGAATGAGAAACGCGGACCCGTCGTCGCGCGTGTCAATGCTGTCGTAGGCAACCCCGATTTCCCCTTTTCGGAAGAGACTTACCGTCACCTTCGGAAGGTGGGACACGTTTCCATCGTCAAATACCACATGGTACCCGAAGTCGACCCCCACGTTGGCCGTGCGCTCCCACCCGATCTGTGCCGTCGGCGTCGTTATGAGTCCGGTAGCCCCATTCAGTGCCATTCCCTTGGTTGTGCTTTGGGCTGACACACCGCTTGCGATCACCGCCAGCATGACGATGGCGACGAGTGCTGTTCTTTTCATGATTGCTCCTTACTTCCGTTCTGTCTGGTTGTTCTTCATCGGAATAATACCCACAGCCGCTGCGAAAAACAACAGTTTTCCGGACAGAATTATCTGTTTGTATTACAAACAAGCGAAATGAGAGTCCCATGCGCGAGCGGAGGATATCGGGACGGGGCAAAAAAAAGACCCGCGTTTCCGCGGGCGACAGACGCATCTCCTGGGGGAATTGAACCCCCGTTGCCGGGATGAAAACCCGGTGTCCTAACCACTAGACGAAGGAGACGTATGAACGGGAGAATAGCGATTTCGCCGCCCTTCGTCAAGTCAGTGTACTCGTTCAGGACACGGAAATCATCCCGCGAGCCCGGATACGGTACCTGAAAGATGAGAAACTTCTATATTGATTTTTCAGAATACAGAGTGTATGCTTCCCCACATGAGAATTGCGGTGTACGCGTTTATCGCGGTGTTTGTTCTATTGGTAGTAGTCACCCAGGTCGTTCGTGCCCAGGGTGGTGCCGGGACGGATGGGGCCGATGATGGCCCTGCCCGGTACCGCAACGCCGATTCGCTCCAGAAGCTGATCACGGACGCGTATCAGCCCTACGTGCTGATCGACGTCAGAACCGAAGGGGAATTTTCCGGAGGCTTCATCCCGACCGCCATGAACATCCCGGTTCAGGTCATCGCCCAGAACCCGCCTCAGGTTCCCCACGACTCGCTGGTCATTTTGTACTGCCGTACGGGAAACCGGTCCTCCGCCGCGAAACGGATTCTGCTGCAGCAAGGCTTCACCCAGGTGGTGGATTTTGGGGGAATCAACCGGTGGCCCCACGCGCTGGTGAATTGAGCTTCACTGCGCATACCGCGCAGCGCGGCAACACAACCAAAACCCCTATGCAAAACCGATACTTCATGCAGCTTGCATAGCAAATCCGATGCAAATCGCACTTTCCAACGATTACCGCTTTGGAAGAGTCTCTATTCGACGAAGAGACTCCATAATTTGTTGTTCTGTAGTTAGTTAAAAACCCGGCCGCAAGGCGTCATAAATCTGTTCTTGGCACGTATTTTGCACCATAACTTCCTATGATGAATACCCAAACGTTCCGAACAATTGCCGTTTCCGTTCTGGTCATCCTCACGCTATTGATTGCATCGTGCGCGAACCCCATGGGCCCGTCTGATACCGGAGGCAGCGAAACGACACCCTCTACCGACTCCACTCCGCCCACCGGTCCGCCTCCTGCCGAGGATGACGGATTTGAAGTGCCGCGCCCGGAATCCGATGAGACCACGTCCGATACCCCGGACGCTTCTGACGACGACGCTCCGCCGGATGAGAGTGAGCCGGAATCGGACTCGCCCGACGGCGACGCCACCAACCAAGACGATCCCATGGTCGAAGAACCGTCCGACGACGAGGCGGAAGGGGATGACGAGCCGGTCCTCGAGAGTTTGTACGTCATTGTGAACTCAGACGGTTCAGTCTCGTATACGCAGGAAGGACTGATCGCCGGCGGCCAAAATGCGGAGAGTTTCCAAGTTCAAGGTGATGGATCGATCGACATCGTCGGATCGGGGGAGCGCCGCGCGTACGCCAGGGGCTTCACCGGCTCGGTCTACCGGGTTCTGATCGATAATGCCCGGATTGTCTCGACCGCCGGCCAAAGTGCGCGGGGGTGGGCGGTTATCGTACACGGAGGACTGAACGCCGAAGGTAACTTAGAGGGATACGCTGTCCAGATTGACCCGGGCTTGAATAACAGCTTCGCCATACGTCGCTGGGTCGACGGACGCGAACAGTCTGCACAATGGGTATCGCTTGCCGAGAGTTTCGGCATCAACCTGATGGAACCGATGGATCTGGTCATCGACATGAACCACGACCGGCTCACCCTGGTTGTCAACGATACGTTGGTGTACGATGCGGTTACCCTCGAGCAACCCGGACGCACCGAAGGTTTTATCGGACTTCGCGCCTGGGCGAGTACCAACGTGGAAATCGACGCGCTTCGCGTGACTCAGTAACCGAACCGCGCAGCGCGCGACTGCAACAGAGAATCGAGCAGTTGCTGCCGCGTTTCGCGTCGCTCCGCCTCGGAAATTGCCGGAAGTTGCACGAGCGCGAGGAGTTCGGCCACCAGCGACTGGTAGGCGAGGCGCTCCTCCGGCGGCCACGGGGTGCGCGCGGCCATGAGCGCGAGGAATCGCGCGTTCTGTTGCGATAATTGTGCTCGCAGCGCCGCAAGGCGCTCACGGCGTGCCGCCTCTTCCGCTGCCGCAACCGCGGCAAAGGGATCGCGACCCAGCCCTACCCGACCGTCCAGAAACTGCCGGCGCAGCTCATCGGCCTCGGGGAAGCGGCCGTTTCGTTCAAGGATCAGAATGGAGTCAACCACCTGTTCGACCGTCGCCGTGCGAAGATGGCCGAAGAGGTTCATCACCCGGGAGGGATCGGTGGGAAACAGCGCATCGATTGTCGCGCGTCGTTCTGCCTGTGCGCCGACGGCAGACGCGACGGAAACTTGGTTGGAGGCGT
>REDM01000258.1 GCA_007693485.1 Spirochaetaceae bacterium | reverse complement strand
GATACCGCCCACACCCGACCTGATCGGGCACAGATTGTACTGTACAATTTCTCCGGTGTCGGGCCGCTTGCGCTACGCACCGCGGACGGCTCCGCCACGGTTGTCGGCGATGTCCAGCCGCGCAGTTCCGGCGCGGTATCGGTGAACGCGGTGCCGGTGGAGTTGGCGCTCTTTCGCAACGGCGAGCGACTCGAGACCCTTGGAGACCTGGGCCTGGCGCGCGGACAGTCATTCTCGGTTATCGTCTCCGCCGCGAGCGCGAACGGTGAGGCCGTTCGCGTGCTGATCGAACAGGCACGGCTGTCGCTGGAGTAGGCGAGGGTGATCTTCAGCACCACGCTGTTCCTGTTCCTGTTTCTTCCGCTGTTCCTCATCGGATACTACGCCCTGCCGTTTCGTGCGCGAACGGCGTGGATTCTGCTGGGAAGCTGGGTCTTCTACGGCTGGTGGCGCCTTGATTTTCTGGCGCTGCTCGGCGCATCTACCGTCTGGACCTACCTGCTCGGCGGTGTGGTTGCCCGTCATCGGGAACAGGGCCGCCGAGCGTACCGGGCGCTCTGGGTTGGCGTGGCGCTTAACCTGGGGATTCTTGGGTACTTCAAGTACTTCAACTTCGGGGTGGACACCCTGAACGCGCTGCTCGGAGCCGTGGGTGTTTCCCCGTGGCAGGCGTGGCAGGTCATTCTCCCGATCGGTATCTCTTTCTACGTGTTTCAGGCGACCAGCTATCTGGTGGATGTGTGGCGCGGCGATGCGCCGCCGGCGGCCAACTACCTGGAACTCGCGGCGTACATCTCGCTCTTCCCGCAGCTGATCGCGGGCCCCATCCTCCGCTACAAGGATCTCGCCGCGCAGTTCCGGCACCGGGATCATCGGTTTGACGCCTTTGCCGATGGCGCGTATCGCTTCATGATCGGGTTCTGCCGAAAGGTGCTGATCGCCGACACCGTGGCGGTGATTGCCGACGCCGCCTTCGCCCTTCCCCATCCGGGCTTCACCGCCGCGTGGCTGGGTGCGCTGGCGTACACCGTGCAGCTTTACTTTGACTTCACCGGCTACTCCGACATGGCGATCGGACTGGGCCTGATGATGGGCTTTCGCTTCATGGAGAACTTCAACTACCCCTACATTTCGCGGAGCATCACCGAGTTCTGGCGCAGATGGCATATCAGCCTCTCCACCTGGCTGCGCGACTACCTCTACATCCCACTCGGCGGCAACCGGGGGACTACGGCGCGCACCTACCGGAATATCGCCCTGGTAATGCTGCTCGGAGGGCTCTGGCACGGCGCCGCGTGGACCTTCGTCATCTGGGGGGCGTGGCACGGCACGATTCTGGTACTGGAACGATGGCGTGGACGACGGGGGGCATCACGATCCGACCAACGCGATCCGGGTACCTCCCTGGATGGCCGAGGCCGGCTGTGGGCGATTGCGACAACCGCCCGTACCATGCTGATCGTGGTCGCCGGGTGGGTGGTTTTTCGCGCGCCCGACGTTTCGAGTGCCATAGCGATATACCGGGGCATGGTGGGGCTGAACGGGTCGGGTGCTTTCAGCCTCGTAGCTCTTCAGGCGAGCGGATTATCGTTGGTCACGCTGATGGTGGCGTTCGCGATCATCTATACCGAACCCTTTCTGCACCGTTGGATGGGTCGAGTACCGGTTCACGTGTCACCGGCGGTACGGATGGTGCGAGTGGGGACGGCGGCGCTCTTTGTGCTCGCGGTCATCAAGCTGCAGGCGGAGGCGTTTTCGCCGTTTTTGTACTTTCAATTCTGAGGGCTGTGATGAGCACCGGTTTCCGCAACGAGCACCAGCCGACACCCTCTCCTCACGCGCACCGCGACACCCCGGCAGGGTTTCGCACGGCAAATCGTGTGCTCGCGGTTGTGCTGTTGGGAGTGCTGGCAACGGGCATCGGACTCTCGCTTGCGAACCCGGCACTGGCCGCGGTGCGCGGCCTCGGTCCGCTTGTCACCGGCCAGTGGGCGGCTGCGTATCAGGACCAGTTTGAGGAGCAGCTTCCCCTGCGCGACGCCGCCGTGCACCTGTGGACTGCGCTCCGCTTCGTTCTGTTGAACGAAGGGCGGCACGGCGTGCTGGTGGGCCAAAACGGGTGGCTGTTCACCGCCGAAGAGTTCACCGTCGATCCGGACCACGACCAGTGGTTCCAGCGAAATCTCGCGTTTCTGGAAGAGGTGCGCGATACGCTTCGCGACCGCGGTATCGAGCTGGTGGTCGCGGTGGTGCCCGCCAAGGCACGTGTCCTGGCGCAGAAGGATCCCGCGGCACTCGGCGTCCATCGGCTGCCGGTTGAAGCGGTTGAGCTGCTTCCACGGATACACGCTGCCCTCGACGCGCTCGGGATTCCTGCGCCGGATCTCGCTGTAGCACTGGCCAGGAGTACCCATGCGCCGGTCTTCCTTCGCACCGATACGCACTGGACACCGCACGGTGCTCGGCATGCGGCCGAAGCGGTGGCCCCATCGGTGCGACGGCTGCTCGATCAACGGGACGTTCCGCCGGCCAAATTCGAGTTGCACCCGCTCTCGGCGAGGGAGCACCGGGGAGATCTGATGACCTTCCTGCCGCTCGGTCCGTTCGCCGATCAACTTGGATTTCCACCCGAGTCGGTCTCGCCGTGGCACGCTGAGCCCGTGGATGCTCCGGTGGTGGGGCTCTTCGACGAGGTGGCAATTCCCGTCACCCTCATTGGCACAAGCTACAGCGCGGGAGAGCTCTGGAGTTTCGACGCGTTTCTGCGGGCGGCTGCGAGTGCGGATGTTCTCAACCTTGCGGAAGAAGGTCGTGGCCCCTTCGCCCCCATGCGCGACTACCTCAGCGGAACCGTAATCGACGAGGTGCCGCCCGACGTTGTTATCTGGGAAATCCCCGAGCGGTACTTCGCGACTGCGTGGTAAGCGCGGAGAGGTTCCAGCGGACTGAGTCAGCAGGTGAGATGCAGTACTGCGTTGATGCTGGTGAGATCAGCACCGTTCAGGAGCTCGCACGCCCGGGCTGTTGGCATCGCCTGGAGTGACACACCGAGCGCGTGCGCCTTGGCTTCCACTGCCGGTGTGATTGGGAGTCGTTCGTGTGCTCCGGTTCCGACGATGAGCGTGGAGCAGTTCCACGGTATGGGCTCTCGCTCCGAAAGTGGAGTGTGTCCGTACGACGCCTTCAGTGAGCGGGAAGCGTCCTTTTCGCGCGCGATAACCGTTCCGTGGTCGATTACCACATCTTCGGTATATCGTACTCCGTCAATCTCAATCTTGCCAAACCCCAGATAGTGTACGTTCATGGGTTCCAGAATGAATCGTGTCCGGCTTGCCGTCAACCCGCTTCTCCCCTATTATTAAATGCGAATGAGCCGAAAGAAAGAGCAGTTCAGCTACGAGAGCCTGCAACGACTGTTTGACGCGACCGAGCCGCAACCCCTCGATCCGGAGCGGCGGTACGTTATCTTCAGCGATCTGCACATGGGGAACGGCGGCAGGGCAGACGACTTCGCGCACAATTCGGCGCTCTTCAACGCGGCCCTCTCCGGGTACTATCTTCCCCGCGAGTACCAGCTCATCCTCAATGGCGACGTGGAAGAGCTGGCGAAGTTCCACCTGCCCGCAATTCTCAGGCGGTGGAGCGATACCTACCATCTGTTCGACTGCTTTCAGGAGCGTGGCGCTCTGCACCGGCTGGTTGGGAATCATGATCTGCGGTTGATGGAAGACCGGGACAAGCGATTCGACATCCGCGAGGCGATCCGCTTTACGTACAAGAACAACACCATATTCATCTTTCACGGGCATCAGAGCTCGCTCTTTTACTCCAAGAACATCCGCTGGATCGATATGGTTCTGCGATACGTTGCCAACCCGCTTCGAATCCGAAGCTACACCATCAGCCACGACTCACAACAGCGTTTCGCGATGGAGCGGCGAATTTACGACTTCGCCAGTTCCAAGAAGATTCTCTCGATTGTGGCGCACACCCACCGCCCACTGTTTGAGAGCATGAACAAAAGTGATTCCATCAAATTCGAGATCGAAACGCTCTGCCGCAGCTATTCCGACGTGGAGATCGAGCGGCAGCGGGAGATCGAGCAGCGGATCAACGTGCTGAAAGCCGATCTCCAGGCATTGATCGAGGACCCCGATCACCAGGAGCAGGAAGAGAGCCTGTACAACGCCAACCTGCTCGTGCCGTGCATCTTCAACTCCGGTTGCGTACTGGGCAAGCACGGCATGACCTGCCTCGAAATCGAAAACGGGGAAATGCGGCTGGTCTACTGGTTTGACAGTCGCCGCAGCAAGAAGTACCTTCGGTATCGCCGCTACGGCACGGATCAGATCGACGGGCAGCCCTTCCACCGCGTTGTTCTGAAACGCGACACTCTCGACTACATCTTCTCGCGCATCCGGTTGCTGGCTTAACCTCCCAGCTTAGACGCCGGGGCGCAGCCCCTCGCGCCACGCGGGTGGAAAGGCGTCCGGGCCGAGCGCTACTCCGTACAGCGCGCCCAGTACCGCACCCCTTCCGCAGTTGTCTCCGCCTGCCATCGTGTTGTGTATGAGGGCTTCGCGCGGATCGGCCGCGTATCGCAGCGCCAGATAGGCGGTGGCGGGCATGGACTCATCCAGGTAGCAGGCGGTGCTGAAGTGTCGTCCCAGCACGTCTGTCGGCGGCAACCCGGAGAGCCGCTCGATGGGGCCGGAAAAGAACTCAAGGTCCTGCCGGCGCACGTGTTCGAGCAGGCACTCCGATATCGGGATCCCATCCCAGAGTTCGCCGGTAATCATCAGCAGATTGGCAACCGCGGTTTCAACCTGCGCACCGCCGTGGGTCACCGCGACGTGAGACTGCACTGCGGCCGACGCCTCGGCGTGACCGTGCCCGAGGCTGCGCAGGGTCGCGTACAGCGGAATCACCGGCACCATGCCGCCGATGTGTTTCTCGATCACGGCGCAGCGCTCCGGTGGGCGCCCCCGGCGAAGGTTGAGAAAGAATCCGCGGTGGCACTCTTCCACGTAGGTGTCGCGGTGTCCCGCAGGGTTCCGCATGAACCGCAGGTACTCGTCAATCCAGGCCTCCCGATCGTACCCGCCGCCTTGCGCTACCAGGTGGAGCACGCGCTGCACCAGCTGCACGTTCAGGGTGTTCTCCCCGGCGCGCAGAAACTGGTGATAGTGCACACCACGCTGCCCCCAGTAGGTGCGCTGATCACCCAGGATGTCAAACTCCGGCTCGGTGGGAGTGTATTGGCTGCGCCACAGGATGCTGTCGGGATGATGCCTGGGTGGATCGACGAAGTGATCGATGACCCCAAGTTGCACCTGGAGCGCCTCGCGGTTGTAGTACCAGTGGGCGGGCATCGCGAGGGCGTCACCAATCATGGCTCCCAGGGCGGCACCTTCGGCCCGCGCTGCCGCGGTGGTGTTCGAAGACGGTGTCTGTTTCACGAGACAGAAGGTACTCACAGCGAAGGCGGGCGTGGATGATTCCTGCACGATTGTTGCGAACGATTCACCGTGCTCCGGCGACGCAGAGTTGATCCATGTCCAGCGGGACGGCCCGAAAGCTGCTGGTGACGATGTGTCCGCCGAGGTCGAGCACCGGCTGGCTGCAGCGCCTGCTGGGCGGGGTATCCACGGTCCAGGAGCCATTGGTAGTCGTGCGCGGCGTGTGCGAGCGCCTCGTCTGGGGTGTGCACTACGGGCTATCTAACTCGTTGATGAGGTCGTGAACAAAGCCCTCAAAGGCACGAATTTCAGTTCCCATCGCCTCATCGGTTCTCGCGATGACTTCAAACAGGTAGCGCAACCGGTTCCAATCGTACTCGAAGCTGAAATAGTAGCGCTTGAAGTGACGGAACCGCATGAGCTCGTCGAGCATGCTCCGGGTCTGCTCCGAGAGAACCGCAGGACGCAGGCCCGGTGCGGGGGTCGCCATTCGATGGAGCAGGTCGGAGTGCCAACGCTCCTGGCTCAGGTTGTTCCCGAAACACTGCGCGATCCGAAACAGCACCGTCTCCACCGCGGTGTACGCGGTTTCTATCAGACCGGCAGCTGCCATGGCAGTAGTGGTATTTGTTCCAAGCTTGGGAATATCGTGGTCAAGCAGTTGAACGATGGCGCCGTTCATTTTGGACGACACTGATCGATATCGTTCAATATCACCGAGCAGCAGGTGAAGGTCGTCAATCCGACTCATAAAGCAGAACTCCGTTTCGGTGAATGCTCCGGCGATCTTCGTCCATCAGTGTTTCCCACCTCACGAGGTCGAGCGGGAAGGTGACGATTTCGAGCAGCCGGCTCTCAATCGAGCTCCACATAATTGGGTCCTCAACGCCTTCGATGCAGATGTCGATATCGGAGTACACACGAAATCGCTCGGGATGCAGGATGGACCCCCACGTCCAGACACGACTCACTTCGGGAAACGAACTCGCTGCTTCCACACTGTGCCGAAGCTGTGCGCTCGCGGTGCGGTGCAACCGCAAAAGGGCTTGCCGTTCGTGCGCATCGTCCTCTCGAAACCGTTGTGCGATGCGCCTGATTTCCAGCGGGGTCATCACACCGTTACTCTACTCCCATCAGTGTCGGTTGTCCATCTCCATGATACTTTCCCCGGCCGCCAGAACTCGAAGATCAGCACGTCAAAGAATCTCAGGCAGCGCTCG
>REDM01000257.1 GCA_007693485.1 Spirochaetaceae bacterium | reverse complement strand
ATTCGCGCATCCGCGGTTGCGCGAGAACACCAGGAACGGATTCATGCCGTCACCATGGCTACGATGGACCAGATCGCCCGGGTACTCATCGAAGAGATGACCCACACCCTGTTCATGCGGACTCACGAGGTTGCACGCGATCAGCTGCGCATCGCAGGCGCGGAATTTGCGCTTGGCCTGGTAACGCAGAACGATCTCACCGAACTGGAACTGGCGGTGCGAGCCGTTGAACTCGACGCCGTCGAGTCCCGGCATACCCTCGCCGGTCGTCGAGCCGCCATTCGTCGGGCACTGGGTTTGGACCCAGGCGTGGTACCGCGGTTTCGCGCACGGGTCGATCCCGACTATCGCGGAACCATCGATCTGGAAGGAGTGCGGGAGACCGCTTCGCCGGGCCAGGCGGCGGCGCTGGTGAGGGCCAGGACGCAGCGCGATGTTGCGGAACAGGAGCTGCGCGTTGCCCGATCCACGTGGTTCCCAACGCTCCAGCTTGGCGCCGAAGTGCACGCATCCGGCAACCAGTTCCCCCTGCACGAGCCGGGGCTCTCTCTCACCGGTTCCCTTCGGTTTGGGGCTCCTCTGCTTCCCAACGATACCCGGGTTACCGTTGGCACGGGGCCGCACGACGAACGGACCCGGGGGCTCTCCGCCACCGCCCATCCGGGTGACGGCCTGAATCAGCTTCCCTCGATTGCTGCGGCCCGCCTTGCCCTGGACCGGAGCAGAGAAGGAGTGACCCTCACGCAACAGGAGATCATCGATGCCACATCAGAGGCCGTGGACCGCGTGGAACTCGCGCGCGCCCGCATCGATCTGCTTCGTCGTCGACTCGACCTCCAGCGGGAGATCGGCGCAATTCGTGAGGTGCAGATCCGACTCGGCGAAATCACCCGAGTCCGGGCACTCGAGCAGGAGGTGGAATCGGCCCGTACGGAGGTCGAGCTGCTGCGCACAATCGCTGCGATGTTTGCCGCCGAACTCCATCTCATCCAGCTGGCTGCCCCCGATCGATTTCCCGAATGGCTGATGTTTCTTGAGGAGGAGATATGACCATCACCAAACGAAAGGCTCCTTTGACTGCCCGGCCGGCCCCGATATGGGTGGCCGTACTCATTATGGTGCCGTGGTTGAGCCTCGCAGGTTGCAGCGCCCGCGAGGCGGTGAGCGCGCCGCCGGAGCCGCCGGCAGTGGCGGTCACCGCGGCGGCGGTTCGCACGGTGCAACCGACGCTCGAAACCCACGGAACGGTGATGCACAGCGCCATTGTGGAAGTATTTCCCACCGTGGAAGCGGTGGTGGAGCGCATCGACGTAGAGGTTGGCGACTGGGTAACGGCGGGCGACCGACTCGCAACGCTGGACACACGACGAATCGAACTCGCCCTCGATCAGGCCCGATCGGGTCTCGACGCGCGTCACGCGATGCGGGAGCTCGCGCGGGAACAGGTTGTTGCCGGGCGTCGTGAGGTGGAAACCCAGATGATTCGCATCGCAAAGATCGAACGCGAGCTCGCCCAGCGGAAGCGCGAGTACGAGACGGTTCGCGACATGGTGAACCGTCGACAACAGCTGCACGTGGTTGGCGGCGTGACCGACGCCGAACTGGATGCCGTTCGTACCCAGTACGAGCGAATCCGCACCGACCGGGAGCAGGTTGCCGGCGATCTTGCGATGCTTTCCGTGGGATATCGCGACGACGACATCGCTGCTGCGGGATTCCCGGTTCCCACGTCGCCTCAGGAACGGCTCGAGCGACTGATCGCCATTCACACCGCCCCGCTGCACGCCCGTCTGGAGGTGGCGGAGGCCGAGCTTCGAAGTGCGGAACTGGAGACGGTCGCCCTGTCTCGCACCCGGGATGAGACGGTAATTCGTGCGCCGGTTTCCGGACGGATATCCTCTCGTGGTCTCGACGCGGGCTCTCTCGCCAGACCGCAATCGGCGCTCTTTTCCGTCATGACGGTTGATCCGGTGATCGTTGTGGCACAGGTAAGCGAACACCGCGTTGGAGACGTCAGAACCGGGGCCGAGGTGACGATCGTTATTGGACGAAACCACGAACGGTCAATCGCCGGAACGATCTCTCTGGTGTCGCCACGAGTGGATACCAGTTCACGCAGCGCGCGCATCCAGGTAACCGCCGCAAACCCGGACGGAAGCCTGATTCCCGGAATGTTCGCGACGGTGCGCATCGTTCTGGGGCCGCCGGTATCCGCGATCATCCTTCCCGACCAGGCGGTGCGAACCGACAGGTCCGAGACGGTCTATGTGGTACGAGATGGCCTGCTGCAGCGGGTGGGGGTTCGGTCGCTGGAAACGCCGGGCGGTGAGCGCGCCGTGGTCGGTCCGATCTCCGCCGGCGAACTGATTGCCACCCAACCCCAACCGTGGTTCCGCGACGGCATCGCCGTAACGGCGGTTCGGGACGGCAGACTATGAGACGACAGACCGTCAGCCGCCGGGCCATGTGCGGTTCAGGGCTCTTCATGTCGCTCGGGTTTTTCGCGTTTGCGCTTGCCGGCTGCGACCTCCTGCTCGATCGAGACTCGTTGCTGGTGGATTCCTTTCCAGGCGAACCCTTCCAGGTGGTCCGGGTGGACGATGAGCTATCGATTACCTTCGACCGGCCCATGGACCACCACACGGTGGAGACGCTCTTCCAGATCGATTCCGACCGTGGAGCGATCAGCGGTACCGTGAGATGGGACAACCGCAGACTCGGGTTTACGCCCCACCGTCCCCTCTCCCCGGGAATCCGTTACCACATGCGGCTCTCCGGTCAGGTGCGGGACGCCCGCGGCCGGGAGCACCGGGTTGCCGTGGAGATTCCCTTCTTTGCCGGGACTCCCGGTCACCTGCCACCCGATATCACGACATCCAGTCCCGCTTCCGGCAGCATCATCGCACCAACCGATCCAATCAGCCTGCGGTTTTCGGCACCGATGGATGAAGCACTCACCGGCAGGAGCATTTCCGTGCAGCCCGGTGCGGAACACTCGCTCACCTGGCAGGACGGCAGCACGGTTCTGCTCATTACGCCGTCGTCTCGATGGGGCACGTCGGCGTCCATCACGCTCCGGGTTTCCGCCGATGCATCCGACCACGACGGGGCGCCAATGAACCGCGAGCGCCGATTCTCCTTCTTCGTGCAAGGAACCACCGACCGCCCCGCGGTCACCTCGGTGCACGCCCTGCCCATGATCGATGGCCGGGAGCCGGGGGCCGACGGTGACGACGTGACCGCGCCGGACGCCGTCATCCCCCTCTGGTCGGCAATTCGCGTTGGATTCTCCCAGCCGATGGATCAAGTGTCGGTCGAGCGTGCGTGGCGCCTCGAGCCGTCAATCGCCGGAGGGTTTCGCTGGCCGACTCCCGAGACCGTGGTATTCGTGCCCTCGGCGCCGTTCGAGCCGGATCAGACGTACCGAGTCACGCTCTCGTCGCAGGCGAGCGATGTCGACGGCAACCGAATTACCACCGCGTTCGAGCTGACCGTTACGCCGACCGAAACCGGTCTGCAGCTTACGCGGCTGCTGGTATCGGGATCGCCCGATCCCGTCACCGCATTCTCGGGTGCGGAGCGTGTCGCACTTGATCCGTCCGCTCCGCCCTACTTCGCAATGCTGTTTCAGTTGGAGTTCTCTCACCCGTTTCGGTCACCGGTGGAGAAGCAGGCGGTGGTACACGCGCTGTCCATGGTGCGCCTTCTTCCCGGCGGTCAGCCGTCACCAACGGCCGTTCAGTACGGATGGATCACCGACCGGGTGCTCTCAGTTTCCTATCACGGGTTTCACCCACCAGGAAGCAGTGAACAGGGCCTGTTCCTGTTTCGGATTCCGGGCGGCCCATCGGGAGTTCAGACAGCCGGGGGGCAGCGGTTTAGCACCGATGTCGAAGTACTGTTTCACATGGAGGGATCATGACACAACGGTTTGACGTGTGGGCTCGCGGTGCGAAGAGGCCGCCAAGGCCACGGGCTATTTCGATAATCCTCGCGCTGGTAGTGGCGCTGCTGGTGGTGCATCAGAGTGGATGCAGCGTCATTGACGATCTGCTGCACATGCAGTCCCTGCGTGTGATTGCATACGAGCCGGCACACCGCTTCGTATCCGCGGCGGACGCCGCCGCCGTTTCGGTTCGCTTCTCGCAGCCCGCGCACCGGGTTCACACCGAACAGGCGTTCTCGCTCGAGGACTCGCGCGGTACGGTTGCCGGCCAATTCACGTGGAGCGGCGGAGGAGACCGTCTGGAGTTCCGCCCTCACCACGGGTTTCGGCCGGGCGAATCATATTCGGTGCGAATGAGCACCCGGGCCGAAGACCTCCGCGGGAACGCGCTCGACCGGGAGCTGCAGTTCTCATTCCTGCTGCGCACTCACGACAGCCGGCCGGTTGTGGTCGATGAGGACGTAATGGTCCACCCTACCGGTGAGCTGCATCGTCTGGAGGTCGAGTTCTCCGTGCCCATGGCGCGCGATCGCATGATCGAAGCCCTCTCGGTGACGCCTTCCGTGCGGTTCACCATTCAATGGCTCAACGAGGATCACCGGATTGCCCTCAGCCCTTCCGAGCCCCTCCTCCCGGGCACCTCCTATTCGGTGAAAATCGCCGCATCGGCGACCTGCCGCGACGGCAATTCGCTTGCGGGCGACCACGTCGTGTATGTGTCTACCCCCGACAGGAGCGTGCCGGCAGTTGTCGCGATTACCACCAACCCCGGCGGCATCCAGCTGACCGTACCGGCAGACGATGGGAGCGCGGCGCCCCCCGCAGGAGACGCAACGCCCCCCGGCGTGGACGCGACCGACGGTTTCGTTCTGCAGTTCACCGCGCCGGTGCCGGTGGAAATGCGGCCGGGCATCGCGCAGTTTGCACCCACTGTCCCCGCGGTGCTCGAGTGGAACAGCGCCATGGACACGGTGACCGTGACGCCGCGGCAGCCACTCGTGCCGGGCCGGCGTTACGAGTTGCGGGTGCAGGAACGCCGGTACCCCTTCACCGTCACGGGGCCGCCGGTGCCGTCGCTCTCTGGTCTTGCGTTCTCGGCTCACCTGGGCGAATACGAGCACGTTCTTGCTGTTGACGGCGCGGTGCTGACCCTGATTCCCGGCGCCCCGCTGAACACGCGCACCGATCATGCCGCACTCGACGTACGCATCACCCACGCGAAGTCCGCAACCATTCCCATCGCCTCCTTTCTTCAGTCGCTTCGGCTCGCCGCCCGCAACGGCACCGTGTCGTTCACCGTCCGCGCAGTAGAGCGCGACCCTGCGGACTCCCCGCTTGCGGTCACCGCCACGGACACCACGCGTGACTCAGTGCTGCGGGTCCACCTCAGTATCAGCCGTACGGGAATAGAGCCCTTCGACCTTGTCACGATGGAGCTTCGTTCGGGGCTCACCGATGATCTCGGCAACCGCCTCGCCGTGAACGAGGGGCGGTTGATGAACGCCCGATGAATCAACGCAGATCAACGGCGGGGCTGATTCGCCTCGCCACAGCCAGGCCGGTATCGACGGTGGCAGTCTGGGCCGCCGTGGCCCTGCTCGGAGTCATGTCCCTGACCCAGCTCGACGTTGAGCTCATGCCGACAATTCCCGCCCGCGAGGTATCGGTGCGGGTTGATTTGCCGGGCCTGCCCGCGGATGAGATTGAGCGGATGGTTACCCTTCCCGTTGAAGACGCACTCGCGCCGATCTCCGGAGTTTCCGAGATGCGCTCCCGCAGCAGACCCGGCCGCTCGGAGGTGGTGATGCGCTTTTCATGGAGCACCTCTGCGCTGCGCGCGATATCGGAGGTGCGCGAGCGCGTTGACGCGGTCTCCGCGTCCCTTCCCCACGGCTCGAGCCGTGCCTTGATTCTCAGCCACTCACCGAGCCGCCGTCCGCTCATGGTGCTTTCCCTGGCCTCGGACGAGACCGCGGCCCAACGGCTGCCAAGCCGCATCGCACGTCAGATTGTCATTCCTGAGCTGCGCCGAACGCCGGGGGTTGGTGCGGTCGACGCAATTGGCGCGGTGGAACAGCGGGTATTCGTTGACGCAGACCCGGCGCGGATGCGCGCGGTATCCCTGACGGTCCGGGAGCTCGCCGAGGCGGTTGGAATGGCGGTTCAGACCGTTCCGCTCGGCAGCTTTGAGAAGGGAAGCGTAGAACACCCGGTACGACTGGGAGCCGCCGTCGACTCGATTGAGGCGCTGCGTGCACTGCCGATTGCACGCGGCGATGCGCTGATCCGCCTTGGTGAGGTCGCCCACGTGGAGCTGCGTGATGAAGACGCAACGGAGTTCTTCCTGGAGGGAACAAAGCCGGCCGTTGGAATTGTGGTCTACCACGATCCAGCGGTGCCGGCACCCCGCGCGGCGCGGGCGATTCACCGTGCCGTGAACACGCTCAACCGCGAACTTGCTCCGCACACCACCCTCACGGTTGTTCACGATCACTCGCTCCCCGTCGGCGAGGCGCTTCACTCGGTGGTGATCGCCCTGGTCCTGGGGTTTGGTGCGGCAACGCTGGTGATTGGGCTCCTGTTTCGCAGCCGTCGGACGATCGTGGTGATTGTCTCGTCAATTCCCGCATCCCTGCTGCTGTCGGCAATTCCCATGCGATTCCTGGGAATGACGCTCAACTCAATGTCGCTCACCGGAGTTGCAATCGGAATCGGGTTGATCGTTGACTCGGCCATCGTGATCACTACCGAACTCACGAGCGCGCCGGTACACGACGTCACCTCCGTGGCGGAGATCACCTCCCGCCTTGCGCC
>REDM01000071.1 GCA_007693485.1 Spirochaetaceae bacterium | reverse complement strand
CCTCAGGCGACGGCAGCCAGATCCTGCTCGATGTCCCGCTTCAGCAGCTCAAGCTGTTCGCGGAGGCTGGGAGCGCCGGCGGCGAAGTCAAACGGAGTGTCGTGCAGAGCGCAGACCGTGCCGAGCACCTCGTTGCCCACCTCGATCGGATACCCAAGGTAGACACCGAGGCCAAACTTCACCAGGTCCTCGTTGCCGCGCCACTCGGGATCGACGGAGGCGTCGGGAACGTGCAGCGGCGTGCGATCGTTGACCACCTGTTCGCAGTAGAGCTTGTGGCATCCGGGATTCACGCTCTTGGGCCCCTGATCACCGGGGTGGTAGGTGTCCCGCATCGGCCCCGCGCTGACCACGGCCACCATGTGCGTGGGCGTTGAGCGCATGATCAGGAGCGACTTGATGCCGGTCCGGTCCGCAAGTTGCTCGAGCCGCTCACCCCACTTCTGCTCGAACCCGTCGTAGTAAAGGTTTCCAAACGCCATCGATCCCTCCTGTCTGTGTATCTGCATGGAAATAATAGCAAAGCGCCCCCTCCCCGACAACTGGAATCGTGCGTGCGTCGAACGGCAATTGCCTGCATATGCAGATATCGCTATGATGCGGGGAATGCAGTCACTCACGGGGCCAATCATCGCGATGATCATCGGCGTAGTCGGGTCATCGGTTATTCATCTCTCCAAGGGGGTGATGCGCCTTGGAGTGACCCGGCTGCAGGAGAAGCAGAGTAGAGGAAGGGCGATCTACGTTGCCGGCATGGTGATGAACTTCACCAACCCCTTCTGGGTGATGGTTGCCAATCGCTTCGCACCAACCCTCTATTATACGTCGGTCTATGGCGTGGGCCTGATTCCCCTGCTGCTCTTCTCCGGTGCCGTGCTTGGCGAACGGCTGGAGGCACGGCAGATTGCGGGAGTGGTGATGGTGGGAGCTGCCACCGTTCTGGTGGGCATGGTCAACGTGGTGGTGCCGTCGCCGTCGCTCTTCACCGCCAATCGGGCGGTGGTGTTCGCGGTTGCCGCTGCGTGGCTGCTGCTCGGGCCCCTGCTGCTTGGCGGCGTGAGGGGCACCACCGTACTGCTGCAGGGGCTTTTCTTCGGGCTGGTGGGCGGCGGATTTGCCGCGCTGGATGCGATGATGAAGGGGCTCGCGCAGTCGGGGGCCGCAGGCAGCACCCTGCTTCCGCAGAGCGGCATCGCGTGGCTGGTGTTTGTGCTCAGCTTCCTGGGCGCCGGTGGTGCCTTTGTGATTATTCAGTGGTCCTACGTGCGCGGCTGCCGCGCCTCGGTGATGGGATCAGCCTACGACGTTTCCTACGTGGCGCTTCCGCTGCTGCTGACCACCATCGCTGTCCCGGACGCCCGGTTCTCGCCGGCGCACGCGGTGGCCCTGGGTCTGCTGACGCTGGGGGTCACGCTGGTGCAGCTCCCCCGTTCACAACGCGCCGTGGCCGCTACCGGCTGAACGTTCGCTCCGGACTCACGGCCACCGCGAGGTAGTCGTTTCCCAGCGCCAGAATGATGTGAACCACCAGCGGCACCAGAAACGAGCCGGTCGCATAGGCAATCGCGCAGAGGAGAATTCCCAGGAAGAAGGCGCCGAACGCCTCTCCCGCTCCTTTATATAGGTGGGCCAGCGCGTAGAGCGCGCAGTTTACGGCGACGGTTGCCTCCAGCCCCATCACCGGAATGAGGGGAAAGAAGAGGAACCCGCGGAATATGAACTCGTAGGCAACGAGATAGAGAATCCAGAAAAACGAATTGCGGACGATCCGCGCCCGATCCCATCGCAGGGCGCGCACCTGAGGATAGAAATCGGTATTCACCCGGCCCCGCGGACGAATCATCACCAGGACCAGAAAACCCACAACCGGCGCAACCGTCCACCAGGGCGATCCGCCGGGCAGGGACAACCCAAGCCGCGGTACCCCGCCGGGAAGAGCGAGACTCACCAGCGCAGGGACCAGCCCCAGGGTGACGAAACCGATGCTCTTTTCCAGGTAGACCGTGGTCTCCTGGCGAACCTCGGTGAACGAACCGCCACGGCCTTCTGCCCGGGACGTGAGTCGACTCGCGACGCGCGTCGCAAGCGTCTGCACGGGAGGGGTGGAGCCGGCGAAAAAGTAGATAAGAAACCCGAACGTGAAGGTAGTCAGGATAACGGCCGCCGTCATGGTGTGCCTCCGTTGGCATCGGCTCCCGGGGCCTCTACGCCCGGGGCCTCGGCTCCCGGCGTCGAGCCGTACATGCCGCTTCGCGCGGCAAAGCGTGCGATCAGCCGTTCGCTCAGGGCCGGGAAGAGGGTGTAGAGGAGCGCTGCCATCTTGCCCAGGGGCGTCAGAACTACCGCGCGTCGGCGCCGCGAAACGGTGCGGACTACGGCGCGGGCGACCTCTTCCTGCGTGGAGCTGTTTCGATCGCGCACCAGCGGCACCCGGTTACCCTGCGCATCGTACATGGTCTTGCCCGGATCGTTCTCCGTGAAGGAAACGTAAACTACGCCAACGTGAACACCGCTGCGCCACAGCTCGCACCGAAGCGACTCCGAGAACGCCGTCAGCGCCATCTTGGCCGCGCTGTAGGGAGCAACCCCGGGAAGCCCCTTCAGGCCAACCAGGCTCGAGACAAAAACCACGCTCCCCTTCGCCGCAATCAGATGATCGAGGGCGTAGTGCGTCATGGTAACCGCACCGGTGAAGTTGATGTCCATCATGGTCTGAAAGGTTTCCAGCGAGGTTTCGCGGAAGCTGCCCCGCATCGACATGCCGGCGTTGTTGATCAACACATCCAGTCGACCAAACCGGGCAACGGTCTGCGCGACTGCGGCGCGACACGCCTCGCGGTCGGTCACATCCGCCGGTATGGCCAGCACCTCGTACCCCAGCGAGCAAAACTCGTCGGCCTGTCGATGCAGCGCTTCGGCATCGCGACCGGTGATCGCAACGCGGGCGCCGGCAGCCCCAAAGAGCCGGGCGATCTCGCGACCAATCCCCTTCCCTCCTCCGGTGATCAGCACTACCCGATCCTGAACGCGCCCACCGGCACGCGGGGACACTTCCCTGCGCGCGGCTGTGCTGGACCGCTGCGACTTACTCACTGTTCCGCCTCCAGATATCCGTGTTCCCGAAACCAGGCAATGGCGTCGGCCACCGCTTCCCGCATCGGCGTCTGCGGCATCCCCAGCTCCGTGATTGCACGGGCGCTCGAATAGTAGCAATCAGTGATGGCCAGGCGGGCCATCGGCAGAGAGAGCGCGGGACGCCGGCGGGTCACCGCGGCAACCAGGGACCCGGCGCAGCCCGCGGCAATGGTCAGCACCGAGGGGAGCGGCAGCCGTGGGGGCTTCACCCCCGCCACCTCGGCAATGACCGAAAACGCGTCGCGGTAACTGAGATTCTCGCCCCCGGCCAGGTAGCACCGGCCGGGGGTGCCGCGGGTGAGTGCGTTGACGGCGGCAACCGCCACATCGCGGGCGTGCGCGTAACTCTTGCCGCCGCGCGGATAGCCGGGTGTTCGCCCCTGGCAGATGGCCAGAATCATCTGACCCGAACCGGGCTTACTGTCGTAGGCGCCAAACATGAACGAGGGATTGATTACCACCACCGGCAGGCCGTTCTCGCGATGCTGCTCCAGAAGCCACTCCTGCGCCGCGAACTTTGAATCCTGGTAGTCGAGGCCGAAGCGGCCGTCGGTGTAGGGGCTGTCCTCGGTCCCCGGGGCATCGATGGACCCGGGGCCAAACGAGTTGGCCGTCCCGATGTGCACGAAGCGGGTCAGTCCGCACGCGCGAACCGCCGCGGCGAGTCCAACCACGGCGTCGTAGTTGAGCCGCCGGACCAGCGCCGATCGCGACGGCCACACGTCGGTAGATGCCACTGTGTGGATGACTGCATCGCATCCGGTCAGTCCTTCGCGCAGACGCCCGTCATCCAGGATGTCACCGGTGAAGGATTCAACCGGGAGGCCTTCGAGCGTACCCGTGCTCCGGTCAGGCTGCAGGAACGCCCGGACCGCATGGCCCTGCTCGAGTGCAATACGACAGATGTAACTGCCAAGCATGCCGTCTGCCCCGGTCACCAGTACCTTCATGGTCGGCACGCTACCACCCATCGTCCGCATGGTCAACGACAACGCCACACTCGGCTTCTCCCGCGACGCGGTTTCGTGGTACACGTGGGCATGATACGCGTGGTGATCTGCGACGACCATCCGGTTCTCTGCGACGGCCTGACGTCGGTCCTCTCGCAGGACCCCGGTATTGTTGTGCTCGATCCCGTATCCACCGGCTCGGCGGCGCTCGAGTTGGTAGCCCGAGACCGCCCGAACGTGCTGTTGCTCGACGTCAGCCTCCCCGACGGAAGTGGAATCGATCTCATCCCCCGCCTCCAGCGGCTCGCTCCGACGATGCGGATCATCATCGTCACCGCCCATCTCTCCCGTGGTTTGGTCGAGAGCGCATTCTCCGCAGGCGCAGACGGGTATCTCTCTAAAGAGAGTGCGGGGCTCTATCTGATAGAGGCGGTTCACGCAGTGATGCGTGGAGAACGGTTCTGCGGCCCCAAAGCGATGCAGCACCTTGATCCACCGAACGACTCGGAGGACCACACCAGCGACAATACCGGTGATCAGGCGATTGCGCGGTACAGCAGTCTCTCTCTGCGGGAACAGCAGGTGCTGCGGCTTCTGGTCACCGGGACGCCTTCCTCAGACATTGCACGTGCGCTCTCGATCAGCCGCAAGACCGTTGATGTTCACCGCTCGAACATCTATCGGAAGCTCGGTGTGGACAACCCTCTGCAAGTGTGGCGCCTTGCGGTTCGCCTCGGGATTACTGAGGACCGCTGATCACGAATCGCCAAGCGGAATCACCACGTTGACCCGCATACCTTCTCCAGGTCGGCTGTCGACCTGAACGGTTGCACCGATCAAGCGCGCCCGCTCGGCGATTCCCTGCATCCCAATCGTGTTGTTTCCCGGTGGGTGACGATCGAGTCGAAGGCCTCGACTGGACGCAGGAGCGGCCATGCCAACGCCGTCGTCCTGATAGTGTACGATCAGCTCGGGCCATGAGACCACCATGGAAAGCAATACCTCAGATGCTCCCGCGTGTTTATGGGCGTTATTCAACAGCTCCTGGATGATGCGATAGATGTGTCGAGCTCGGGGCAAAGGCACCGTGACCGCGTCGGTGCCGGCGGCGCGAAACTGCACCGGCAAACCGTGTCGCTGTCGGTACTGATCAACCAGAGCTGACACCGCGCTGCGTAACCCAATACGGTCCAGCTCGTAGAGACTGAGTCCTGCGGCCAGATCACGAAGCCGCGCGATGCCGTCGGCCAGGAGTCTGGATACCTCGGGAGCGACGAGGTCACGGTCCAGGAGGATCTTTGCGGCCGACAGCGTCTGCAGCGCATCGTCGTGGAGGTCGAGGGCGATGACCCGGCGCTCGTTGTCCTGGGCATCGAGAATGGCGTGGGTGAGCCGCGTGCGCCGTTGCTCTTCCTGTCGTGCCGTCTCCCACTGCCCTACCAGCCAGATGACCAGGACGCCGAAGGCCGCCATGATGACCAGGAGCATCTGCAGGACCACCCGGAAGGCACGCGTCTGCCGGGGAAGATGAATGTTGATCCAGTCTTGGGCGCCGGTAAACGCGTCCTCGATCTTGCGCTCACACGGATAGGAATAGATCCCGTCCACGATCTTGGGATAGACCAGCGCCCAGCATTGGGAGAGGGTAGTGAGGTGTTCGCTCAGAGACGGGTGAAGCGTTGCCGCCTGGGCGAGGGCGGACGAGTGTATGAAGCGTTCCATATCGGCGGCGAGCTGCTCTGCCGCGGACGCGTCCATCGGTCGGTAGCGGGGCACGCGGTACCAGGTCAGTTTGAGTTCGGCGAGCTGATAGCGGGACTCACCAATGACACGGTAGGTCTCGACCAGCTGCGCGTACATCAGTATGATCGCTAGCAAAGTCGCAATGGCGATCAGAACCGAGGCGGCAGGAAACCCGATGCGGGAAAACAGCGTACGGCCCAAACGGCCCCCCAAAGATGGTGAACGGGAGCAGCGCTTCGCGCGACGTCCCGTATCCGGAATTGTATCACGTGGTGAGCGATCACAACAGCGTTGGGGGTGGCGGCTTCGCGTCCCGGTCTTGGTGCTTGTCTGTGTCGCGGCTGGTCTGGTCAACGCCCTGCTCAACGCCTTGATTCAGCACTTCGATATTCCGCTCTTTTTTGACTCGGTGCTCACGGCCGTAGCGGCTGCAGTGATTGGCCTTCCCGCGGGCATCGCGGTTGGACTCCTTACAAACGTCTGGATGGAAGTCCTTGCCGGCGGCACCGACGGTCTGGTCTTTCTCTGGTTTGCGCCGGTCAATGCGTTGACCGCCGTAGTGGTCTGGGCCTTCGTCCGGACACAGCGGTTTCACAGCGCCTACGACGCGCTGCTCTGTACCATCGCCGTCACCCTGGTGAACGCCGTTGCGGGAACCATTACGGTGTTAAGCCTCTTTGGGGGATCGATCGACTATCCCGTCGATCTCATTGTGACCGCGGTGACCTTCACCGGCGTGCCCGTATGGCTTGCCGCGTTTCTCGCCCGTATTCCGCTGAACCTCATCGATAAATCGGTGACTGTCGCCATCGCCTTTATCGCTCTGCGGTACCTGCGACGTCGATCGGTGGAAACAGGGCCGTCACCAGAGCCAACAGCCTCGGCGCGCTGACCGGCTCGGTAACCACCGCATCAAACCGGTCATGGGGTGCGTCGGGG
>REDM01000191.1 GCA_007693485.1 Spirochaetaceae bacterium | reverse complement strand
GTGCTCATCGCGCCACGCCCCCGGGTGCCTTGTCGAGAAAACAGGAGACATCCATCTGCGGAAGCGGGTCGACGATCTCCGGCACAAAACCCATGAGGTCGAGCACGTCGCGGCGCAGGTCAACTCCCGGCGCGATCTCGATCAGCACCGGACCGTTCTCGCCGAGGCGGAACACCGCGCGCTCGGTGACGTAGAGCACCTCCTGGCCGTTGCGACGGGCCTGCTCCCCGCTGAAGGTGATCTGACCGACTTCGGCCACACACTTCCTGGTCTTCCCCTCCTGGTCGATCTGCAGGCGCCCCTCTCCCACGCTGCATCGCAATCCCTGCGCGGTGAAGGTGCCACAGAAGACCACTTTGGGAGCGTTCTGCGTGATGTTGATGAATCCGCCGCAGCCCGAGAGCATCGGGCCCACCTTGCTGACGTTGACGTTTCCGTTCCCCGCAACTTCCGCCATTCCCAGGAAGGCAATATCGAGCCCTCCGCCGTCGTAAAAGGTGAACTGATCATCCTCCGAGATGATTGCCTCCGGATTGTGCGAGACCCCAAACACCACGCCGCCGGCCGGACGGCCGCCGATCAGGCCCTGTTCCACCGTAAAGGTGATTTGGTCGATGACGCCGGTCTCGGTGGCCACTTCGGCCACGTGGCTGGGAATCCCAACCCCGAGGTTCACCACCATGCCCGGCAGAAGCTCACGGGCCGCCCGCCGTGCGATCACGGTGCGCACGTCGAGATCACCGGTCTCCAGCCGCTCGAGTGGGATGCGAACCTGTCCGCTCAGCGACGGATCGTACTCGGTCAAACAGTGCTGCTTCTGACTCGGATCGACCACGACATAGTCCACGAAAACGCCGGGGATCCGTACATCCTGCGCGGGGATGGTGCCGGCTTCGGTGAGGTATTTCACCTGTGCAATGACAATGCCACCGCACGCGCGGGCGGCCTGGGCGATCGAAATCGCCTCCAGGATCGCGGCCTCCTGATAAGTGGCGATGTTTCCCCGTGTGTCGGCAACCGTTCCGCGGATGATCGCAATGTTGATGGGAAACGCGGGGAAGAAGAGCCACTCGGCGCCGCGCAGCTCGATTACCTCCACCATGGTATCGTGAGCAATCTCGTTCACGCGACCGCCTTCGACCCGCGGATCCACGAAGGTGCCCAGTCCCACTTTGGTGAAGACGCCCGGCTTGCGTCCGGCGATCGCGGTGTAGAGGTGGGAGATGACCCCCTGCGGCAGGTTGTAGCCTTCGACCACGTTCTCGTGGATGAGCCGAGCCATTTTGGGCGCCATGCCGAGATGGCCCGCGATGTCTTTGCGGACCAGCCCGGGATGGGCGAGCAGGTCGGTGCCAATGGTGTCACGATCACCCAGACCGGTGGCGTGCAGCAGCGTGAGGTCGCGCGGCGTGCCGTCCGACAGAAACCTTCGGGCAATGGCGGCGATGACCGCGGTGGGCTCACCCACCCCGCCGCCGCTTCCCTGAATGGCCACGGTACTGCCGGATGGGATCCGGGCTACTGCCTCGTCAACCGAAAGGATCTCAAGTGTGCGCATGCGCTGATTCTCTCCTGCCGCGCTGTTGCGGCACCGTTTAGTAGATCGATCTACTAAGTCGAGTCTACCGCGACGTCCTCCTGCGGTCAAGGCGTTGCTCCGGGCAGTTTGCTTCCTTGACACCACCGCGCAGCCTCCAAATAATGGCCACAGATGGCAACCACGATGCAGGACGTCGCCGCAGCCGCCGGGGTGTCGCGCGCTACGGTATCACTCGCGTTCCGCGGTGATACGCGCATTCCTCACGCAACCGTTGAGCGCGTCCGCACCGCGGCAGAACAGCTCGGGTACGTCTACAACGGGGCGGCCGCGCGGCTGCGATCGGGACGCTCCCGGGTGGTGGGCCTGATTGTCCCCGACCTGCGCAATCCCTTCATTGCAAACATGCTCGCCGGTATCGATGCCGCCTGCGAGGAGCGCGACCACACCGTCATGATCGCGAGCAGCGGGGAATCGGCTGCGCGGCAGCACCGCGCAATCACCGCCATGCTCGAACACGGCGTGGACGGAATCCTGCTTATCGCAGCGAGAGACACCACGGCCGACGATCTACGAACGCTGACAGAGTCGCGGGTTCCGGTGGTCGAGGTGACGCGGCGAGTTCCAGGGGTCACCGTTCCCTACGTGGGAGCCGACAACGTGGAAGCAGCCAGACTCGCGTGCCGGCACCTTCTGGAGATTGGGCATCGCACCATCGCCTTTGCCGGCGGGCATCTCTCGTCGAGCGCGCGCATTGAGCGGCTGCGGGGCATCCACCTCGCCCACAAATCCGTTGGGGCTGCCTTTCGCGAAGAGCTTGACTTCCCATCCAACGTCAGTATGCGCGCGGGTTTCGAGATGGCCCACTCGCTTCCAACGGACCTTCCCGCGGTGACGGCGGTCATCTGCTACAACGACGTGGTCGCGCTGGGGTTTTTGCGCGGACTCGCCGATTGCGGCCGACGAGCGGGTGCTGATTTCTCCGTCATGGGGTTTGACGATACCGACGAGGCGGCTCTGAGCGACCCGGGGCTCTCCACGGTGGGCGTCTCACCATCACGGATCGGGAGCGAAGCAATTCGGCTGCTCTTCGACACGGTTGCCGGAGTTGCCGGTGACTCCATTCTCATGCTCCCGCCCCGGATGGTGCTGCGCGACTCCACTGCTGCGCCGCACCGTGTGCCTCCGAAGTAACGCTCGCGCCCGCGGAACCTATCCGCGGAGGATCGCCTCCACCGCATCAACCGGAACCTCGTTCAATACCAGCGGTTGCGATCCATCCTCCTGCCCCTGCTGCCAGGTGACCAGGATGCGGTCGCGGTTCCAGCAGACATCTACGTAGCGGCTGCATCCGCTTCCCCACGGGCTGACGAAGGCGGGGCGAATGCGGCTCAACCGCGTAAAGGTGTCGAAATCACCGCCGGCGATCACCGCGAGCCCGCCGAGTTCTTCGCACGAGTAGCCACGCGGCCGCCGCGCCGCCTTCCCGTGCTCGTCGAGCCGGCGCATGCACTCTCCCCCGTCGTAGAACACCAGCGACCAGTCCCGGTCTTCAAAGACGCCAACCCGCGGAACCGGCACGACGCTGGTCACCCGGGTGATGGCCACGTCCCACGCGGCGCCACGCGGAACCACAGCGAAGCTCGGGGCAAACACACCCGGGCTGGTCTCGCGCGCGAAGGCGGTATTGGAACTGGCCCAGGTGAAGGGATGGGTACAGAACCCAAGCCGCTCCTCTCCGGCGCACCGGTAGAGAAAGGGATCCTTTACGTGCAGCACTTCCGGCTCGTCGCCAACGAGGATGGTGCGAATCGGCGCGGAAGAGAGTCCGGCAATCTCAGACGCCTCCAGAAGGTCGATGGTCCACACCCCGGTTCCCGGCTTGTGGTACTCCTGGAGTCCGGGAGGGTATCCGATGCCCGCCTTTTCGGTGGAGACAAAGAGCCGCACCCCGGCCGGGGTGAACTGCAGCGCGCTTCCCTCGATCGACACCACGGCGTGGTCGCCAACGGTGAGCACGCTCTTGGGAAGCGAGAGGATCTTCTGAAACGACCTGCAGCCATCCGCGCTTCGAAACAGCGCGAGCTCGAGCCCCCGCTCCCCCACACCCAGACCGGTGCGGGAGTCGCCCGCATTCCGGAAGCGGCCGCAGAGGTAGTGGGCGCCGTCGGGCCCTTCGGCGAGATTACCGCCGCCAAACCAGTACCCGTCAGCCGACCGCTGCGGCGGTACGATGACCCGAGCGCGCTGCTGATCCACCAGAAGGGCACCGAGAGCGGAGAGGCGATCCCGCTGTGATGAGGAGAGCGATAATGAATCCATGCCCGGCATTGTAGCGCAAGCCCGGGCGACCTGCTATATTTTTCCTACACAATGCAACGATGATCGCAGAGCGCTCCTCCCGGTATGGCGCGAAGGAAGGTCACGGTGACCGCGTTATCTGAAAGGCTATCTTTTCCGCTCACTCGACGTCTCCGCACAGCGCTGTGCGTGGCTGCGGCATTTGCCGCCGTGGCCTTGATCGCCTGGCACCTGGTCTTGGGCGCCCGGAATCCGGACCTCACAACCATGGACCAACAGCAGTTCCTCGCCCATCTGGAAGCCGTCATCACCCATGGCCTTCGCGAAGACAACATTCCGGGAGCGAGCGTGCTGCTGGTGCGCGACGGTGAGCCGATCTGGTCGGCGGCCTTCGGCTCCGCGGACCGCGAACGGCGCGTGACGTTGTCCACTGACGACGTGATGATGGCTCACTCCATCTCCAAGTCGGTCACGGCGTGGGGTGTGATGCGCCTGGTGGATCAGGGCCGCGTCGGTCTGGATGATCCAGTGGTCGATTACCTCGGTGGATGGCGCTTTCCCGACTCCCGCTTCGATGAGCGCGCGGTCACCGTACGTCGGCTCCTGAGCCTGAACGCGGGTGTTGCTCTGGGTCCGATTGGCGTTCACTATTCGCCCCATGAGACGGTTCCGCCGCTGGAAGAGAGCGTATCGGGAGATGCCGTGCGACTCGTTCGCGAGCCGGGGACCGGCTTTTCCTACTCCAACTCAAGCTTCGCGATCCTTGAGCTGCTGATCGAACGGGTGACGGGCAGACCGTTTGCGGAGTACATGGAGGTCGAAGTCCTGCACCCATTGGGCATGCTGGACTCGAGTTTTTCTTGGGACCCCTCCTGGAATGTGCCTCTGGGGTATGAAATCGACGGATCGCCGGTCGCCCCCTTTCTCTATCCCAACCGGGCCAGCGGGGGGCTCTTCTCCACCATCCACGATCTTGGACGGTTCGCTGCTGCCACGATCGGAGCGTCAACCGCGGACGCGGCCCCGGCAACTCTTTCCGTTGGCGCCCGCTCAGAGATGCACACTCCGCAGATTGCCATCCCGGGGATCTTTGGTGTGGTGGCCGACACCTACGGACTTGGCCACTTTCTCGAACAGTTGCCGGGGGGATACCGGGCCGTCTGGCACGGGGGCCAGGGCCTCGGGTGGATGACTCACGTTCATGCGATACCGGAAACCGGTGACGCCATCGTGATTCTGACCAACAGTCAGCGGAGCTGGCCCTTCATGGCGCGCGTTCTGGACGACTGGTCGCGGTGGATTGGAGTTGGCCCGGTGGGGATGGCGCGGATCACCGTCGCGGTGACCGGAATGAGGATCCTGGTGGGACTGCTTCTGCTCGTTGCCCTGTGGCGAACGCTCACGGTTTTCGTTGATCTGGCCGATGGTCGCCGCCGTCCTGCGTTCGGCCGGTTCGCCGCGGTCTGGCCCCGCGGCATCGAACTGATGGTAGCGCTTCTCCTGGCTGGAACCGTTGTCTGGGCGTCGCAGCAGGATTACCTGTTCATCACCTCGGTTTTTCCCCGCGAGGCTCCCCGGTTTGCTGCATCGCTGATTGCAGTGGCCACGGCACTGGCGCTGTCCGCACTGGTTCCGGTGCAGACCGGACGGACCGCTTCGCGAACTTGATCGACATCGACGAATCCTGCACACTGGCACACCCCACGAGGAGGTTCTGACCATGGCATCCGTCCCCCCACCTCACGAACGCAATCAGCCCGCCGTAGAGACCAGCCGCGAGTACCCCACTCGACCCTTCATTGGCGTGGGCGTCGTGGTGCTTCGGGACGACTCGGTGTTGCTCATCCGCCGCGGCAACCCACCGCGAGCCGGAGAGTGGAGTCTGCCCGGCGGGGGCCAGCATGTGGGAGAGACGGTGCGCGAAACCGCGGTGCGAGAGGTTTCCGAAGAGACCGGCATCACCATCGGCGAACCCCAGTTTCTCGAGGTCATCGACGCCATCTTCCGCGACCCCGACGGACGCGTCCAGTACCACTACACCCTGGTCGATTTCTGGGCCGAATGGGCATCCGGCGAGGCGGTTGCCGCCGACGACGCCCAACACGCCGAGTGGGTGCCGCTGTCGGACCTCGAGGAGTTGGGGCTCTGGAGCAAAACCATCGAGGTGATCCGCGAAGCGGATCGGAGACGACGGGAGCGGCTCAGGTAGTGTAGCCGAGTTTGCGGGAGATTTCGCGCGCAGCTTCCTATTCTGCTCCGTTCAGCAACGCGATGATCTCCTCGGGCGTGTCCACCATGTGCGTGGGCCGCGCTTCGGCCAGCGTTTTCCGGTCATGATTGCCCCAGGTGACGGCGATGGTACGGCAGCCGGCGTTGTTGCCCATCTCGATGTCGAAGGTGGTATCGCCGATCATCAGGAGGTCAGAACGGGGCACGCCGAGGCGGTCGGCAATCACGGTGAGCATCGCCGGGTCGGGTTTGCCCACTCCCGCGTCCGAATGATCGACCACCAGGTCGAAGGAATCGAACAGACCCAGGGAGCGCAGCATGGGATCGAGGCTGTCGTGCCCGCGACTCGATCCCACTGCACGCGGTAACCCGCCCGCAACGCAGTGCGCAACGACCTCGGGCATTCCGGCGAACGGCTTCAGGAGTACGCTGCCGTTGATCTCCCGTTCCATGAAGAGCGTGCGGTAGCAGCGTGCCGCCGCTGCGGCGTCTTCATCGGTCATGTTTGTGAGCAGGGCGAATGCCGCCTCCAGACTGAGGCCGATGGTTGCCGCAATCTGCTGCGCGGGCGGGGGATCGACGCCCAGATAGTCGTAGGTTGCCTGGTAGCAGGACACGATAAGCCCCGTGGTATCGGCCAGAGTCCCGTCAAAATCAAACACCACGGCAGCGGGTTTCTTGAACTTCATTGCCGGCATTCATCGCCCAACCGCACCACGTTGGTCAAGCG
>REDM01000210.1 GCA_007693485.1 Spirochaetaceae bacterium | reverse complement strand
TATCGCGCCGGCCTGTCAAGCCGGAGGTCGCGGGTTCAATCCCCGTCGCTCCCGTATATCCCGCTTTGGCGGGTATTTTTTTCGGGCTGTAGCGCAGGGGCTAGCGCGCGCGGTTCGGGACCGTGAGGTCGGCGGTTCAAATCCGCCCAGCCCGAGGTGTGCTCTCTCAAAGGGGGGCCAAGTTCGCATGGCGGGGGCGCTTCGCTTCCTCCGCCCAGCCCGAGATCTGTCTTTGAAACAAGGACCATGTTTGCAAGGCGGGCGCTCAATGCTTCGCGTCCGCCCAGCCCGAGGTGTGCTCTCTCAAAGGGGGGCCAAGTTCGTATGGCGGGGGCGCTTCGCTTCCTCCGCCCAGCCCTGAGGAAACAGCGGTGTTCGGCAGTGTGCCGGGGGCCGCTTTTTTTGTGCGCATTTCCACAGCGAGTTGCACCAAATCGGTGAAGACGGTATGCTGAGTCCACCATGGCACAAATCATCGATGGCAAACAGGTATCCGCCCGGATGCGGGAAGACATTCGACGTCGGGTGGAAACCGTGCGAGATCGAGGGGTCATCCCGGGACTCGCGGTGGTACTCGTTGGAGACAATCCTGCAAGTCACTCCTACGTAAAAGCCAAGGAAGCGGCGTGTGGCGACGTCGGCATTCGATCGTTCGACCGGCGCCTTCCTTCGGATATCACCGAGGCGGATCTGCTGGCGGAGGTTGCGGCGTTTCGCGCCAACCCGGATGTTGACGGAATTCTTGTCCAGCTGCCGTTACCACACCACATCAGCGAAGAGCGCATCACCGATGCCATTGGATCCGAGAAGGACGTTGACGGCTTCCATCCGGAAAACCTCGGGCGAATGCTGCTTGGACGGCCGCGATTTCTGCCGTGCACCCCGTTTGGGGTGATGAAGCTGTTGGAGACCATCGGTATTGATCCCGCGGGCAAAGAGGTCGTCATTGTTGGCCGCAGCAATATCGTCGGGAAACCGCTTGCCTCGATGCTGGTGCAGAAGGCGCGAGGCGCCAACGCCACGGTTACGGTCTGCCATACCGCGACCGAGCGCCTGGAATACCATACAAAACGGGCAGATATTCTCATCGCGGCAGCCGGCAAGGCGGGCTGCATCAGCGGAGATATGATCAAACCGCAAGCGGTTGTGATTGACGTAGGAGTGAACCGGGTCGAAGACGCCTCCAGGAAGAGCGGATATCGTCTGGTGGGCGATGTGGATTTCTCGTCCGCCGAGCGCGTGGCGTCCTGGATCACGCCGGTTCCCGGAGGCGTGGGCCCGATGACAATTACGATGTTGCTGAGCAACACGGTTGATTCCGCCGAAAGCCGCGCGTCGCGACCCGCCGATGGTTGACGTGCAGGGGCGCTCAGATGAGCGTAACATCGCGATTCAAAAAGTAGGGGTGCGCAATCTTCGCTATCCGGTGACGGTTCTCGACAAGGTGAACCAGGAGCAGCACACAGTCGCGACCGTGAGTCTCTACGCAAACCTTCCCCATCACTACAAGGGGACGCACATGAGCCGGTTCATCGAAGTCTTCAACCGGCACTATACCGATATTCGCATGCCCACCTTCCTCACCATGCTGGAACAGATCCGCGTTGCGCTCGACGCAGAAACCGCGTTCGGCGAAGTGCACTTTCCATACTTTGTGCAGAAAAAGGCTCCGGTTTCCGGGCAACCGGGTATGATGTCCTACCATTGCTGGTTCTCCGCGGAAAAGGGCGCGGATGGATCGCGATTCATTGTCGGTCTCGAAGTCCCGGTTGCAACGGTCTGCCCGTGCTCCAAGGAGATTTCCAGCCGGGGCGCACATAATCAGCGGGGAACGGTGCGGGTTCAGGTGCAACTCGGTCCATTCTTCTGGCTGGAAGATCTGATCGAGATCGTCGAGGCGTCGGCGAGCTCGGGACTCTACACGCTCCTGAAGCGCGAAGATGAGCGGTTTGTTACGGAGTACGCATACGATCATCCGGTGTTTGTGGAAGATCTGGTGCGGGCGAGCTGCCTCGCAATCGAATCCCGCTACCCGTTTCCATGGTTCAGCGTGGAGGCGGAAAACATGGAGAGTATCCACAATCATGACGCGTACGCGTTTGTCGAAAGGGGTGAACAACAATGGCAGGTAGGCAATCATGGCGATTGAACGCGTAGCGGAAATCGACGATCGCGTGCCGATCCGGCGTGCACTCGTGAGTGTTTCCGATAAGCGAGGACTTGACCGGTTGATGCATCAACTGGTGACAAACTGCGGAGCACTCGAAGTATATTCGACCGGCGGGACCTACACCGCACTGAAAGACATAGCCCGTGATCTCTCTGGACTCACCGTTACGGCAGTGTCCGACTATACCGGTCAACCGGAGATGCGCGGAGGGCTGGTGAAGACGCTCGATTTTCGTATTTACCTTGGACTGCTCTCTGAGACTTACAACGTCGATCATCAGTCTGATCTGACGAGACTTTCGGCGGTTCCCTTTGATCTGACCGTCGTCAATCTCTACCCGTTTACCCGCACGGTGGCTACCCAGGGAAGCGATTGCGAAGCTGCCCGCGGCAATATCGACATCGGCGGCCCGGCGATGCTTCGCGCCTCCGCGAAGAACTACCTGCGCGTTGCGGTTCTCGCAAACCCGGATGACTACGAGGCGTTGATCGAAGAAGTGAGCACGCACGCGGGCGCGACCACCCTTGCGTTTCGCCGAAAAATGGCCGCTGCAACCTTCGAGGCAACCGCGTTGTACGACCGGGCAATCGCCGACTACCTGGTGTCTCGCAGCGATACCGAAGTGAGCAGCCCCTACGCAACCGTTCACCCGGAGGCACGTGCATGAAGCGGCCCAACGTTGCGCAGTACCACACGGTGGTGAGCGAGCCGTTTCCGGCAACCATGGAGATCAGTTTTCACGACGAGCACGGGCGGCAGACGCTGATCTACGAAAAGGTGACCTGGGACATCGACGGCGAGCGTCGCGGGCTTCGGTACGGGGAGAACCCCACTCAGCCGGCTGCGCTGTTTCGGCTCACCAACGGAAACCTGCAGCTCGGGGGAGTCGAAGTGGTGTCCGACGGCTGCTATCTCGCATCCGACGTCGAGCTGCTTCAATCGGGAAAGCACCCCGGTAAGATCAACATCACCGATGCGGACAGCGCGCTCTCCATACTGCGCTACTTTCCCGAGTCGCCTACGGCGGTCATCGTGAAGCACAACAATCCGAGCGGGGTGGCCTGTTGTGATTCGGCAGTATCCGCCTATCGAAAAGCCCTGCTCGCCGACCGGATTGCAGCCTTTGGCGGCGCCCTCGCGATGAATCGTCCGATCGATCGGGAGACCGCCGAGGAAATCGCTCAGCACTATCTGGAAGTAGTGGTGGCGCCCGATTTCGAAGACGGCGCGCTTGCGATCCTTCAGCAACGAAAAAATCTCCGCATCCTGCGCATTCGGGAAATCGAGAGGCTGCAGCAGTTTGTTGCCCGGCCAGCGCTCGATTTCAAGAGCCTTATCGACGGCGGCGTGATTGTTCAGTGGGTCTTTGTCCCCCAGGTACGCAGCGTGGCGGATTTCCAGCCGGCCGAGGTGGAACATGACGGCCGGACCATCCGGGCTCACCGCAAACCCACCGAGGCTGAGCTTCAGGATATGCTTTTTGGCTGGCTCGTCGAAACCGGTGTGACGAGCAACTCGGTGATCTACGTAAAGGACCGCGCAACCGTGGGAATCGGGACCGGCGAGCAAGACCGCGTAGGGGTTGCCGAGATTGCGCGAGACAAGGCGTATCGCAAGTTGGCAGATCGCATCGCGTGGGAACGATTTGCGACCGCATACGCGGATTTGTCTGATCGCGACCAGCTCTCCGAAGTTGACAACGAGGTTCAGGAGCGTCGTGGCGGGCTTTCCGGAGCGATCATGGTTTCGGACGCATTCTTTCCCTTCCGCGACGGTGTCGATGTGGGAATTCGGGAAGGAATCCGAGGTGTGGTCCAACCGGGGGGCAGTGTTCGTGACTGGGAAGTGATTCAAGCCTGCAACGAGGCCGGTGTCGCCATGGTGTTCACCGGTGAACGCAGCTTTCGTCACTGATCCCTCGCACTTTACCGGAGGCGGACTACGCGCTATGATAGGGCCATGAGCGATCGGGAAATTGTACCGCGGGAAACACTGGTGCGGCAGGGTATGCACGGTTTTGCCGGTGTAGGAGGCGGAGTGGGGCTGCTGGTATTGCGGGGACTGGCCCGGATCGGTGGCGGCTTCTCTCTGGTAGGGCTGATTGTCGGGGCTGCACTCACCTTCGTCAGCCTTGGTGCTGCCGCCAAGGATCCCGCCGACCGCGATGCAGGGATGATTGGCGGCGCCGCCGGCGTCGCAACCATGGTTGCCTCGTTGCCCATCGTCGGTGGCCTTGCCTCTGCCCTGATGTGGTTGTCAGGGATCGGGCTGCTGATTACCGGTGGCATCAGCCTCTATCGTTTTCACAAAGGGCTGAAGGCACGCGGATGAGTGACGCGCCAGACGTGCGGGGGGACGATTGGGAATCCACCCCGAAACAACCTGAAAGGAGAAGGCCGATGCCGTGGCGATTGGTTCTGTTTTTGCTGTTTCTCGGTGTTGTCGTGGCGTTTGCGGGCTTGAACGCGGGAAACGCAACCGACGTTACTTTTGGTTTCCATACCTTCGAAGATGTTCCGATCTTCATCAGTCTTTTCGTCGCCTTCTTTCTGGGCGCTTTGATCGTACTCCCGTTTACGCTGTTTCGCCGCTCAAAGAAGCGGGATAAAACGCCGAAACATAAAAAAGACGAGAAACAAGGGCAGAGTCGGCTGAGTCGAAAAGAACGACGCCTCGCCCGGCAAGCCGAGAAAGAACAGAAAAGCGCCGACGAAGTGACTCCGGTACCCTGATTCCGGTGCCCGCCGGCGAAATGGAACGGTGGGCATGACGAATCGCAATTCAATACAATCTCGATTTCACGCAATGGTTGGCGCAGTCGGCGTGGTTCTGCTGGTGATCTCGAGCGCGACCGCGTTTGGAGCCGACAGTCCCGGACGGTTTTCGCAGGTTCACGCCGCGTCGACGATCCGGGAGAGCCGGTCATTGCTGAACGATCTGTTGGCTTCGTTGAGGGAACCCTCCGACCTTCGGCGGACACACGCCACCATTGCCGAACTCGCGGAGCTCTCGGGCGACTTCCAGGACGCACAGCGGCACTACCGCTTGGCGTTTGACGCGCACGATCAGGAATCGGGATCATCGCTGCTGCTGCGGTCGGCTCACCTGCGTTTTGAGCTCGGTGACCTTGGCGGTGCGCGCGAAGAGGCCGACCGAGTCGCGGCCATGGGCAGTCCGGCGGATATCGTAATCAAGGCGAGGCTGCTGAGCGTGCGTATCGATATCGCAGAAGGTGATTCTTCGTCAGCGAGTCGGCGACTGCAGTCAGTGCCGATCAGTGCGGCCGGCCCTCCGTCGGTTCTTTTCGAGGTGTACGATCTCGCCCGCCAACTGGACAACGCCGATCTCGCCTCGCGATCACAGCAGTTGCTTGCTACCCACCACCCAAACAGCGTTGAGTACGCGCTTGTCCGCGTCGATCGAGGCGCAGCAGACCGCAGAGTAGAACGGATGCCCACTCCAGCGCACATGCTGGTATCGATTCCGTACGGACCGCTTCCCGAGATCAGCCCGGGGCCGGCGACACCCGCGAGAGCTGAATCAGCGGTGCCCGCACCAGCTACCACTCCTGCCGCCTCTGCCACGCCGGCTCCTTCCACAGCTCCATCGGCTGATGCGCTGCTTGCGGTTGGGATTCAGGCTGGGTCATTTCGCGACGCTGAGAATGCCGCATTCATGGCGCGCGACATCCGCAGCGCGGGGTTTCCCGCTGAGGTCCGGGAACGAGGCGGGGAAAATGGATCGACGTTTGTTGTGATTGTTCCTGTTCCCGAGGGTACTACCCGAGAGGCGGCGATTCGCACCCAGATCGGGCTGAAAGATGCGGGCTTCGAGGGGTTTCTGCTCTTCCAGTAATCACCGGCGGGAAGTTACGCGCCGGTATCGGCCTGGATCTCTTCGATCTGTTCCAGTGTAATCGTCCGCGTGCTGGTGGTTTCGACTCCGCTGCTTCTGATTCGGGCGGGAGTAAGCTTCAGCGTGCGAACCACACGGTCATCCTGCACCTGCTCGGAGTGTTCGACACGGAATACGCGGCTCTCGGTGACAAGTCCATTGGGATCGAGAAACTTCATGTCCAGGACGTAATGATCAGCGTGATAGAGGGCAAATCCACCGGTTCGCTCGGATCCGCCTTCGCGGAATGTGAACCGGGGTGAGGAGAAGAGGATTTCGATTCCGCTTTCGTTTCGGTAGAGTCCGGAGAGGGGAAGGTGGGCCACGCGCGGACCCTGTGCGGCCGCGGTTACCATGGCACGCTGCAGGCTGGGCGTCAGGCGCCGGTAGGTGCCGTTCCAGACGTCGTTGCCGTCGATGGTCACCACTACGGTGTCAATCGCCGTAACGGAGACGGCTGCCTGCTTGCGCACCGTGTCAACGGCTTCGCTGTGAAGGTTGATCCAGAGGCCGGGTCCCGATCGATAGATGGTCTTGTGTGAATTGAGCCAGTGGTACGATTCCTGCGAATCGCCCCGGAAAAATGTTACTCGACGCTGTCGGGGATCGAAGTAGGCGATTTCTCCGCCCATGCCCCTCGCGCCCGCGGTGGCCCGGTACCACGGGCCGGTCAGAAAACGCTCAAACTCTTCGTTGTTGCCCTCGTACAAAGCCCTCAGTTGCGCTTCTTCGGTGCGAACGCCGGGAATCTCTTCTTCCATGACCAGCAGAAACTGGCCCTCGCTGGGCCTCCACTGGTAGGTGGCCTTGATCAGGTCGAGTGGGTTCTCGGTGTCCTCATTACGCCGATATACCTGAATGGGAAACGCGGGGCCAGTGCTCTGCATTGACGCGTAGGCGGTCGGCCGATCGATCTCCTCGATTTCTATCGACGCGTCGGACTCTTTTGAGGCGATGTTTTCGTAAAAGAGACCGAAGCCGGTGGGCGCAGGGACCTGCCGAAACACATCCAGTGTCTGGTTGCCGGCGTTGTTCATGCCCATGACCACGATCTCCAGGGTGTGGTCTCCGGTCACATCAAGGGTGGACACAACGAAGGTGCGCAGGTTATTTGCTCGCGTAACCCCCTCCCACGTGGGAACGTAGGTATTGCGTACGGTGTCGAAGTCAACCACCAGCAGGCGGATACGGTCCTCGGGGTCGTCCCTGCGCTTGAAGACAATGATCTGTTCTTCCATCTGGTCGACGTCGAGATTGACGTCAATGACCTGAGAGACAAGGAAGTCGTTGGACAGTGTGACCTTGAGGTTCTGGACGCCGGGGCGTTCACGAATCGCTACCGGCGTCTGCACCGCCTGAGACAGGGCGATGCCTTCGCCCGCTTCGGGAATGATGAATCGGGAACCGTAATCGCGGGAGGTGCGCGGTTGTTCCGGAGAACAGGCGGTCAACAGCACGACTGCCGTCGTAGCCCCCACGATCAGGCGAACAACGCCAGACAATCGATATACCATGGTAGCAGTATCACAAATATTGCCCCGGGTTTCCAGTACCCGGATGGACGTCGGACCGCGCGAGCATCCGGGTACGATCAAGCACGGTTTGACAAAGAGGGGCTGTTTGGCGATGATGCCCCATGGACGCGCGCGGTATATTTGAAAATCTATCCCCTCTGGACCATCGATACTATCAGGCCAACCGCCAGCTCTTTGAGGCCCTTGCTGATCACCTGAGCGAACGGGCCGCGGTTTCCTACTGCCTGGAAGTCGAAATCGCGCTGCTACGCGCTCATCTGCGTGCGTCCGGTGGGCTGACTGAAGATGCGCAACAACAGGTTGAGGCGCTGCGACATCGGGTTACCGCGGATGCCGTAGCAGAGGAAGAAGCGACCACCCACCACAACGTTCGCGCCCTGGTCAACGTGATCCAGCGGAACCTCTCGCCTGCGCTTGCATCGTGGGTTCACGTCGGGGCGACGTCGGTGGATATTCTCGACACCGCACAGTCGCTTCGCATTCGAGACGCAGTGCAGGAAGTGGTGCTTCCGCAACTGTGCGATCTGGTTCTCGAGTTGATCGCGCGGGCTCGGGAACACGCCGAAACCGCACAGGTGGGGCGCACGCACGGGCGGCACGCGGTGCCGGTCACCTTCGGATACGCGCTCACCGAGTACGTGGCTCGATTGGGAAAATGCGCACAGGAGATCGCCAGGCGAGCAGGGGATCTGCGGGGGAAACTCTCTGGGGCGGTTGGTGCCTACAACGCGATGTCGGTGGTGGCCTCAGACCCAATCGCCCTGGAACGGGAGGTGCTGAGCGAGCTCGGCGTCGCTGCGAGCGAGTACACCACCCAGCTGGTAGAGCCCGAGTACCTCCTTCGACTGCTGCTCGAGATCAATACGGCTTTCGGTGTGATCGCGAACCTCGCAGACGACCTTCGCCATCTGCAGCGCTCAGAGATTGACGAGGTACGCGAGAACTTCTCGGCAACCCAGGTCGGGTCGTCCACCATGCCGCAGAAGCGCAATCCGTGGAATTGCGAGCACATCAAGAGTTTGTGGAAGGCGTTCATGCCGCGTGTTCAGTCGTTCTTTCTGGACCAGATCTCCGAGCACCAACGCGATCTGAGCAATTCCGCCTCGTCCCGTTTTGTTGGTGAGTTTATCGCCGGGTTTTCCGCTGCGGTAGCCCGCACGCGTGACGTGATTCGCGGACTCGGAGTTGATGATAAACGGATGGCGGAAAATCTGCGTTCGGGAAAAGATCTGGTGCTCGCGGAGCCCGCCTATATCTGTCTTGCCCTCGCGGGCCGAGCGGATGCCCACGAGATCATTCGCGTCGCAACGTTGCGCGCGGAGCAGGAGGGCTGTAGCGTTGCCGACGTGCTGCGTCAGGAGCCCGCTGCGTGGGAGGCCATAGACGCACGCCTGCGCGCGGTAGGCTACGGCGATGCCGATACCTTCTTCCTCCACCCCGATCGCTATCGTGGACGAGCGGTGGAAAAGACCCAGGCACTCTGCGACCGCTACGAAACGGTGATTCAGACGCTCAAGCAGACGCTCAAGGAGAGTTCCAACCATGCAACTTGAAGAAACACTCAGTTACGACGACGTGCTTCTGCAGCCGTCGTATTCGGATTTTCTTCCCGGCGACACCGACGTTACCACCACGATTCTTCCGGGCGTCAACCTGCAGATTCCCATTCTGTCGGCCGCCATGGATACCGTCACCGAGGATCGGCTCGCGATCGCTCTCGCGCTCGAAGGCGGGGTCGGTGTCATCCACCGAAACCTTCCTCCGGCCGAACAGGCGCGGCAGGTCGGTATGGTTAAACGGTTTTTGAACTGGGTCATTGAATCTCCCGTTACCGTTGACGAAGACCAGACGGTACACGAAGTGTGGGAAATCATGACCGGTTATCGGATTTCGGGACTGCCGGTACTCAGCGGAGGCAGATTGTGCGGCATCATCACCAGCCGGGATATGCGGTTCTGTCGCGACTATACGCTCAAAGTCCGGGACGTAATGACGCCCAATCCGGTGGTCGAAGTTGGACGACCGGACATCGAGAGCGCCAAAGAAAAGTTTGACACCCACAAGATCGAAAAACTGCCGGTTGTTGACGGTGAGGGACGGCTGACCGGCCTCATCACGGTGAAGGACCTGGAGAAGCACAACGATTTTCCCCACGCGGCAACCGACTCGTCGGGACGGCTCCTGGTGGGGGCGGCCATCTCTCCCAACGATGTCGACGATCGGCTCCCATTGCTGACCGAGAGCAAGGTAGACTTTGTGGTGCTCGATACCGCTCATGGTGATTCCAGGAACGTTGCCGATGCGGTAGCGCGCGTCAAAGACCGTTACGGGATTCCCGTGATCGGCGGAAACGTGGCAACGGTTGAAGGAACGCGACGCCTTATTGAGGCGGGGGCCGACGCGGTGAAGGTTGGCGTGGGGCCGGGGTCCATCTGCACCACCCGGGTGGTCGCCGGAATCGGAGTGCCGCAGTTTTCCGCGGTGGTCTGGGCGGTTGAGGCGGCGGCAAAGACCGGTACACCCATCATCGCTGACGGCGGCATCAAGTATTCGGGAGATGTGGTGAAGGCGCTTGCCGCCGGTGCCCACGCGGTGATGATCGGCAATCTCTTCGCGGGACTCCGTGAGTCACCGGGACGGGAAATCATCTTTGAAGGTCGCATCTTCAAGAGCTACCGCGGCATGGGGTCGATTGGTGCCATGAAACAGGGCTCAGCCGACCGATACGGGCATAGCGCTACCGAGGAGCCGGTGCCTGAGGGGATCGAAGGCCGGGTACCCTACAAGGGTGAGCTCAGTCCCTTTGTGCATCAGCTGGTGACGGGTTTGCGAAAGGGTATGGGCTATTGTGGATGCCGCTCACTTGATCAATTGCGGAAGTACAAGAAGTTTATTAAGATATCGGCCGCAGGGCTGAGAGAGGGGCATGTTCACGACGTGGTAATCACGCAGGAGCCCCCCAACTACTCACGATAACGCCGCTTACTACAAGAGGAAGGTCATGCACGTAGTGGTCATTGGGGCTCAATGGGGAGACGAAGGGAAGGGCAAGATCGTTGACTTCCTGTGCGATGGGGCGGACGTCATCGTCCGGTTCTCCGGAGGCGCGAACGCGGGGCATACCATCGTTCGTGGTGACGAGATCTATAAGCTGCACCTCGTGCCGTCCGGCATCATCTGGTCCGACAAGACCGTGGTGCTCGGCAGCGGGATGGTCATCGACCCGGAGGCATTTTTCTCCGAGCTGCACCAGCTCACCGAGCAGGGAGTGCTCTGGGAGGGAAGGGTGCTTGTCTCCGACCGCGCCCACGTGGTTCTTCCCGCCTACCGCAAGCTGGACATCGAGCTCGATCAGAACCGTCCTGACCCGATCGGTACCACCGGCCGCGGCATCGGTGTCGCCTACTCAAAAAAGGCGATGCGCGATGGGTTCCGGATCATCGACATCCTTGAAGATGAGACCTTCGCCACGATTGACGCCGAAGATCGCGAATTTCTGGAACAGTTTCGGGAGCCACTCTCTCGTATGGTAGTCGATGTGCAGCGCTTCATGGAGCTGAAGGGACAGAAGACCGTTCTGCTCGAGGGAGCTCAGGGAACCCTGCTCGACCTCGATCTCGGTACCTACCCCTACGTTTCGTCCGGCTGTTCTGCCGCAGCCGGCGCGTGCCTCGGAAGCGGAGTTGGTCCGCGAGCCATCGACCGTATCCTCGGCGTCTTCAAGGCGTATTCCACTCGCGTGGGGAACGGCCCGTTTCCTACCGAGTTTATCGAGGGGCGCGACGAGCAGCTGATCGAACACATCCGGGCGGTAGGTCACGAATACGGGGTGACTACCGGCCGCCCCCGCAGATGCGGATACCTCGACCTGGTCGCTTTGCGGTACGCCTGTCGCGCCAACTCAATTGATTCTCTTGCGCTTACGCACCTCGACGTCTACGACGCCATGGACGAGGTGAAACTCTGCGTTGCCTACGATGTGGGACAGGGCACCGTTGATACCTTTCCGGCGTCGCGCACCGTTCTCGATCGGGCGACACCGGTAACCAAGCGGTTCCCCGGCTGGAAGACCCCGATTACCGGCATCACCCGCTATCAGGACCTTCCGACGGCGGCACGCGACTACATCGCATTTATTGAAGAGTTTACCGGTGTTCCGGTGGATGTCGTCTCAGTGGGGCCGGACCGGGAACAGACCATTGTGCGCAGGGATCCATGGATACGATCCTGATTCTGGACTTCGGAAGCCAGACCACGCAGTTGATCGGACGCCGGATCCGCGATCTGGGCGTCTACAGCGAGATCGTGCCCGGCGACGCGCCCCTCGATGACGAACGGCTGGCAACCGTCAAAGGCATCATCCTCTCGGGAAGCCCACACTCCGTTTCTGAGCCGGACGCCCCCGTGCCCGACCAACGGGTCTACTCGCTTGGCATCCCGGTACTGGGCATCTGTTACGGCCTTCAGCGCATGGTGCGCGATCACGGCGGGCAGGTCGAAGCGTCGAGCACGCGTGAGTTTGGCCGGAGTCGGCAGGGATTCCTCACTCCCCATGAGCTGTTTGACGGTGTACCGGATCGCTTTGTTTCGTGGATGAGCCATGGCGATAGTATTCGCCACCTTCCCGATGGGTCGGTCATGGTTGCGGAATCAGAGCACGGCCTTCCTGGCTGCATCGCCTTTCGCGACCGGCCGCTGGTGGGTATTCAATTTCATCCCGAGGTTACTCACTGCGATCACGGAGACGCCATCCTCGAGAATTTTGCGGTCAAGATCTGCAAGGCTCGCCGACAGTGGACCATGCAGGAGTACCTGAAGATCGAAGGTGACAAGGTTCGCGCCCAGGTGGGATCTGAGCCGGTTCTGCTGCTCATTTCAGGCGGCGTGGATTCCACCGTGACTGCAGCAATGCTGCTCGCCGAGCTTCCCCCCGAACAGCTTCACCTCATGTACATCGACACCGGGCTGATGCGCCACGGTGAGAGCGACGAGGTGGCAGAAGGGCTTCGCGCGCTCGGTGCGCGAAACCTCTATCTGATCGACGCTGAAGAACGATTCCTCGCGCGCCTCTCGGGGGTCAGCGACCCGGAGGAGAAGCGTAACCGCATTGGGGATGCCTTCATCGAGGTGCAGCAGGAAGAGGTGTCGCGGTATATCACGGGTGACTACTTCCTCGCGCAGGGAACCCTCTACACCGATCTCATTGAGTCGGGGAGGGGCGTAGGGACCAAGGCCAAAGTCATTAAATCGCATCACAATGTGCGCTCACCGCTTGTGGATGCAAAAAGGGCGGCGGGGCGCATCGTGGAGCCGCTGGCCGGTCTTTACAAGGATGAGGTCCGTCGCCTTGGGAAACTGCTGGGCGTTCGCGAAGAAATCGTTGATCGGCATCCCTTTCCCGGCCCCGGGTTGGGGGTGCGGATTCTTGGTGAAGTGACGCGTGAGAAGTGCGACATCCTCCGCGCCGTTGACCACATCTACCTGACCGAGCTTCGTCGAAGAGGACTCTACGACCAGATCTGGCAGGCCTTCAGCGTTCTGCTTCCAATCCGTTCGACCGGAGTGACCGGTGACGACCGCGGCTACGGCTACGTGGCGGCCCTTCGGGCGGTGGAGTCGCGTGACGGCATGACCGCAGACGTGTTCCCATTTCCGATGAACGATCTGCTTGAGATCTCCGCCATGATTACCAATCGTGTGAAGGCGGTGGGCCGCGTGGTCTACGACGTTTCGAGCAAACCGCCGGCTACAATCGAGTGGGAGTAAGCTTGGGAGGTCGAATGACGGTGCGTCGCGGAATGGTCGTGTCGTCGGGGCCACCCCGCTTTCGCCACGTGAGAACACGCTGAAGCAGAGTGAGTTCGCGCGGGGTGCGTTTTTCTATGGGGTGGTACTCTACCACTACGCCTTCGTCGTCGGGAACAAGGCGAAAATACCCGATGCGAAACGACGGATAGTAGATATCGGGAACCAGTGTCCATCGGCTGCGCAGACGGCTGAGCCGTTTAAGCCATGTTCCCGTATTGATTACCGCGCGGTTGCCGATTTTGGTCAGCGAAGGGTTGTGGGTGTGACCGTAGACAAAAATTGCGGCCTCAGGGTGCGCGTCGAATACCGCCCGCGCCGCGTCGAGGTAGCGCGCATCTTTCTGCAAGCGGCGGGTGCGGGAGAACCGGAGGTCGTAGCGGTCGAGCGCCTTTCGTACGTCGCGCAACAGGATCCACCCCGGAATCGCCGCGAGCAGCAGGACCAGAATGACACCCACATTGATCGTGAAGAACCACTGCAGTGCAATCCCGAGAAACGGGGTACGCAGAAGCCACGGGTCGCGAAAAAATGCCGTCGGAAGCACGGAAAAGGTCTCCAGAGCGGTAGCAAGCAGAAGTGCCACGGTGAGCATACTGAATACCAGAAAGGGTAGAGCGATCCATCGAAGGAGCGGGTTCATTTCCCGGTAGAAATAGTTTGACAGCACCCAATTGGGTACGTTTTCGCTTGGGTTCACCGACTCCATGTCCCCCAGCCAGTCCTTGCGTCCCAGGGTTGATCGAAGCGCTGCAGCACGTACCAGCTTTTGCGCGATGTAGTAACCAACCGGATGCACGTAGGGATCATCCCACGGTTCAAAGGCGTTGAAGCTGTCGTGCTGGTTGCCATGTTCGATCCAGACGGTCGCGTCGCCGCAACGGCGGGTGATGGAGTACGATGGATCGAGGGTAATGTTATAGCGTGCGAGAATGGGTGCAAAGCCCGGGTTACATGCGAGGTCGTGGTCGTGATTCCCAGGAGTGGCGGTGATCGCTACCGTTTCTCCCGTCAGCCGGAACTGTTCAAACAGGTCGGAAAACTCTGCAATGATGTGCTCAAGCATCGCCGTTCCCTGAACACCCGAGACCTCCCAGAAGCCAAAGAGATCTCCCACGATGATCAGCTCAACCGGGCGTTCCGACGCCTGCGCGTGCGCGCGAAGGGTCTCCAGAAATTGCATCAACTCAGGGAGGAAATCGCACTCACCAAGGGATCCGTCGCCTCCGAGATGGAGGTCGCTGATCAGAAACAGCTCGGTATCCGGCCGTGTCGGGGAAGAAGACCGATGCGCCTGAGCGGTTGTCTGCGACGCAACTGTTTGTTCGATTTCGGACTGGCTCGATTGGCTCACACACCTAAGTGTATTGATCCGCGCTGCTCCTTGCAACTGATTCAGGTATTGCCTCCCGGAGACAGTCATAGTAGTTTTGGCCGATGAGACGTATTCTTCTTTGCGGCACGATCCTCGCTTCATTCCTGGTGATCAATGGAAGCCTCACGGTGCACCGCTGGCTGACCGGCGACGGCTGGTGGTTTGCGCTGGTACCCGCCGCAGAGACGATCGTGATCTTTCTGCTGGCGGTTATTGCAGCTGCGCTTACTGGCCGCCGGAGGCTTGCCGTGGTGATTGGGGCGGCGGTGATGTACGGAACGTTGAGCGTCTACGCCTTCGCCGAATCGCTCTTTCAGTTTATCTACGCGCGGTCCTTTGTTCCCGCCGCCGACATTCCGATGGTACGGGGAGCGCTGCTCCTGCTTTTCGGGCAGATCGGAGATCTGGCAACGATACTCAAGCCTGTTGCGATCGGCCTGATTCTGGTGGTGTTCTGGTCAGCCGCGGCAGTGGTCATCTGGTTTGCCGCGCGGTTGCTCGCACGTTTGAATCCTCCGCGCCGTACGGTGGGGGTCATCGCGGCTGCTTCAATCATGCTGCTCGCGGTTGTTCCGTATCCGACGGTGTTGTCCGCGACGGTGGTCTCCGGGCTTGCCGCGGGAGGGAACGTTGAATTCGAAGACGTTGTTCGCGCAGCCACTGTCAATGAGGTGGAGGCCACCGAAGAGCCCCTCTACGCGTTTCCCGGGATCATGGACCGTGATATCTACGTCTTTGTGATTGAGGCGTACGGATACGCTGCCTTCAGCCGTCCGGAGCTTTTCGCGCAGCTCGAACCCGATTTTCGGCGGTTTGAAGAGGTGTTGACACGGGCGGGTTACGGTATAACGAGTAATTTTCTGCTTGCACCGGTTGCGGGCGGCTTTTCCTGGCTTGCCGAGGCCACCTTTCTTACCGGACAGTGGATTAACTCCCAACCGGTGTTTGAGCAGCTCTACGAGGCTCCGGTGTCAACCATACCGAGTTTCCTGCTGGATGGGGGGTATTTCACGTTTACGGTGAAGCCGGGAACGGTGCACGGATCCTGGCCGGAGGGATGGGATCTGTTCCGGTTCAAGGAATCGATGATCGCCTACGACGGGGATTTCACCTATCGGGGCCCCTGGTTTTCGTTTGTCCCCATAACCGATCAGTTTGCGATCCATGCGGCGCACCAGCGGCTCCGCGAACTTCGCGCACCCGGCGGGGCGGCGGAACATCGGCCGATTTTTGCCTACTACCAGCTGGTGAGCAGCCACACCCCGTTCAATCGAATACCGCCCTACATCGAAGAGTGGGATCTCCTGGGCGACGGGTCGATCTATCACGAGTTGAGCGATCAGATTCTGACTTTCGACAACACCTGGACCGGTGGAACACAGCTTGAGGAAGGGTATGTCGCTTCGATCTCGTACGTGTTCACGGTGATTTCTGAATATATCGACCGCTTTCTCGATCACTCACGAAACCCGATCATCATCGTATTTGGCGATCACCAGGCGCAGCGTCCAATTCGGGAACAGAACGCCCATCTTTCGGTGCCAATTCACGTTGCGTCGCGAGATCCGGATATCCTCGAGCGGTTCGCACAGCACGGCTTCACGTCCGGTGTACGTGGTGAACAGCCTCCGCCGCACCCGCGGATGAGCGAGTTTTTTCGGATGTTTGTTGACGTTGCGCGGAACGTGCAGGTCGCGGGTCACGACGCGGCTGATTAAATTCAATTGTACGATTCCGGAATACGGGCTATCATGCGGATATGAAAACACTGGTTGCAGATGCCTTTCCGGAGGCAGCGATTGATGCGCTGAAAGAGATTGGTCTCGAGGTCTCGTATCAACCCAGACTCAGCGGATCCGAACTGGCGTCCGCAGTTGGCGACTGTGCGATCCTGATTGTGCGATCGACCAAGGTAGACGCGGACGTGATCGCCGCCGCTGACGCGCTCAGCCTCATTGTGCGCGCTGGAGCCGGGGTGAATACCATCGACGTCTCCGCGGCAAGCGCGCGCGGCATCTTTGTGACCAACTGTCCCGGGAAGAACTCGATTGCGGTTGCAGAACTGACGCTGGGCCTTCTGTTGGCCGTTGATCGGCGGATTGCAGACAACGTCGTCGACTTTCGCGCGGGAACCTGGAATAAATCGCTCTACTCGAAGGCCGAGGGGCTTGCGGGTTCGGTCTTCGGAATCATCGGTTTCGGGCAGATCGGACAGGAAGTGGCTCGTCGCGCCAAAGCATTCGACATGACCGTATGTGCATGGTCGCGGTCACTTACGCCCAAGCGGGCGGCCGAGTTTGGCGTGGAGTACTGCGCGTCGGTGGAGGACCTTATCGACCGCTGCCGGATCGTCTCACTCCACTGCGCGCTTACCTCGGATACGCGCGGACTGATGAGTGCGGAGCGAATCGCACGGATGCACCCGGGAGCGATTCTTCTCAACACGGCGCGGGCCGAGGTTGTCGACGAGTCGGCGTTGATCTCAGCGCTGCGGGAAGAACGAATCTGGGCCGGCCTGGATGTCTTTGCCGGCGAACCCTCGGGCAAAGAGACGGCGATCGAGAGCGAGCTTCGGACTCTGGCCAACGCGGTGGTGACCCACCATATCGGCGCCTCCACCGAGCAGGCGCAGAACGCGGTTGCCGAAGAGGCAGTGCGAATTGTGCGCGACTACGCGTCGAAGGGTGCGGTGCACAACTGGGTCAATCGCAGCAGTGCAACGCCGGCGAAGTGGCAGCTCTCGGTTCGCCATTACGACAAGCCGGGCGTGCTTGCGAACGTGCTCACCGAATTGAAACAGCAGAATATCAACGCCGAAGAGCTCGAGAACGTGATCTTCGACGGGAATCAGACGGCGTGCTGTACGGTCAAACTCGACGATCGCCCCTCGGAGCAGACGCTCGAGCGAATCCGATCACGAATCGATGAGGTGATCAGCGTGTCGCTTTTTCCATGAAGGCGATAAACCAGTCGAAGATGATCTGAACCGTTGGTTGTACCGTGCCGAGCTTGGGGATCATGAACACAAAGACCCGCTCCTGTTCGGGGACGAGGGCGATGTGCCGGACGGGGCCTGGTTCACCGAGCTTCTCCTTGCAGATCAACAGAGTCTCGCGGATCTCGGGGGTCTGCGAGTAGAGAAAGAAGATTTTTCCGCCCCAGGTGAGCTGTTCCTTTTCCAGAATGTCCAGGTTCAGGATGCGTGCGCCGGCCATCTTGGAATATCCAGCCTCGATCAGATGTCCTTCCACCAACGCTTTGGAGCATTTTCCGGTAAGATGCCATACCATGAACATTCGATCAAATTTTCGAATCATGCGGGAGATGGGCAGGTAGAGCCACGAGTGACGGGGCAAGAGCGTGATGGTTGCGTCTACCCGTTTGATAAACCGGTTCTTCTTGGGGATAATGTTGGCGTGATAGCCGGTCAGGCCGCCGATGTTGGTGAACTGCTGGTCTTTTGGTTCGAATACCGCTTCAAGACTCTTCAGCGCGGTGGCGACAATGCGCTGGTTCTTTCTTCGTCCCCGAAAATACCCAAGTGAGAGCAGAATCGTGGCAAAGACAAAAACCACGAACATTGGTTGTGAAACAACATCGCTTCCGTTCAGCAAAGGTTACTCCTTGAGAAAACTTCGAGGTAGAAATCGGGACGGTTGTGCGTCATCGCAGGGTCAGAAAAAGGTTCCGGCAACGTCAAACGGGTTCTTGTACGCGCCTTCCTTCATCGGCGGGTGCAGCGGAACGCGATGAATCACGATGTCGCGTGACTTCTCCCGAATTTTGCTTTCAACCTCGTCTGCGGCTTCGGCTCGATCATCGGTGAACTTGTTGTTGAACCCAACAGCGAGCGGGATCTGAAGGTCCTTCAGTCCCTCAATGATGCGCTCTGTTTCCCGGAACGAGAGATAATCGGGGTTGAACACCACGGCAATGCGATTGTCGGGTCCCTTGAGCGTCTTGTACACCGCCAGGTAGCGTTTCCACAGATCGTCGAGGGTTTTCATCACGCCGTCGTCCGACTCTTTGTACGCGAGGACAAAGCCTTCCTCGGAGTACTTGCCGGTTAATGAATGGATGGTGTGCCGTTTCTCCAGGATCTGCTTGCGAATGCGCTTGAGACGATCGACCCAGGTAATGGTGATATTGGGAAGCGCCAGGATCCGCAGGGTGAGCCCGGTTGGTGGGGTATCGAAGATGATGTAGTCGTAGTCGGTTTCCTGGCGGAAGATGGTTTCCATCGCGGTGAGGGCCGCATACTCTTCCACGCCGGGCGAATGCTTGAGTACCTTGAAATAAAGATCGAGGTTGAACGCCTTGGTATAGCTGTAAATCTGGTTCAGTATATCGATGTTTTTCTCAATGTACTCTGCGGCTGCCTTGTCGAGGTCGGTTTCCTGCAGGAAAAGGTTCTTTCCAAACTTCTGCTTCTTGTGCGAGAGCGTCAATCCAAAAATGTCTCCGAGGTTGTGGGCGGGATCAAACGAGACCGCCAGGACCTTATGTCCCCGTTCGGCCAACTGGTAGGCGGCGGTTGCGGCGAGCGTAGACTTGCCGACGCCTCCCTTCCCGGTGAAGAATATTGATTTCACGATCGTTTCCTTACATGATGTCCAGACAGCCCGCCATTTCGGCGAGGGCATCGTCGGCATTCTCGGCGCGTCGGTTTACTACGCGGATTTCATGCTCCAGATGGGGCATCAGTTCGATGGAGATAAATGAGGGCGGAGATGGCAATCCGGTGAACGAACCCATCAGAAGCAGCACGAACATGTTTTCAATCTCCCTGACCTCGCATGAGGTCAGGGCGGTGACTTTTTCTCGGTGAGAAGCGCCCACGACGTAGGCGAGATCCTTCACCCGAGCCTCAATTCTCTTGAACAGACTCGGTTTGCCTTCGTCGATGGGCATGTGCTTCTTCCTTTTACGCCTGTGACTCGGAAGCCGCCGGCAGGTCCTTGGTTTTGATGAAGTCGATGATAAACACGATGTTCATCACAAACATGATAACCTGAATGAGCCCAACGGTGATACCGGTTGCGGGATTCGCGCGAATGGTCGGCGGAATTACCACGATGGTGTACCACGCGATAGCCGCGGTGATGGTAATCCAGAGGCCGTACGCGGGAACGAGCGCAACGGTTGATTTCTGCTTCAGCCGTTTTGATACCCACGCGGTACCGGTCAGCAGCGCTATCGCGGCGACCAGCTGGTTTGCCGAGCCAAACGCCGGCCACAGCAGCGTGAAGCTGCCGCTCCAACCGAGCCAGATACCGATGGCAGCGGGAATCAGCGAGGCAACCCAGCGGTTGGTCAGCGCGTTGTAGAGACCGTCTGCCTTGCCCTTGAGGGGGCCTGCCATCTCGGCCACGCAGTAGCGACCAAGGCGGTTGGTGGTATCGAGCGTGGTCATGGCGAAGGATGAAACCCACATACCCGCGATGACGCGCAGGAAGTCCTGAGGGATGAACCTGAGCCAGGTGCTCGCAACCATGGCAGCCCAGGTCTCAGAGAACATGGCTGCGCCGGGATAGGTAGCGCCCATCATGCGGGTGTAGTTCTCGCCCCAGTTGGCGGTGGTGATCGTCTGGCCGGCAGCGTTCATGACCTGGGCGCCAAAACCGGCAACTGCAATCACAACGATGGTGGAGAGAAAGCCTTCCACGAGCATCGCGCCGTAGCCGATTGGGAGTACGGCTTTCTCACTGGTGATCTGCTTGGAGGTGGTTCCCGAACCAACCAGGGAGTGGAAGCCCGAAAGCGATCCACAGGCGATGATCAACGGGATCACCGGCCAGAACGGGGTCGCTTGTCCGCCGATGACAACCGGCGAAAACGTGGTGAACGCCGGAGCCGCAAACGATCCAAACGCGAAGATCGACGCAAACCCACCGATGATCAGTCCAAAATAGAGCAGGAAGGCGTTGAGGTAGTCACGTGGCTGAAGCAACACGTTAACCGGCAGCGCCGACGCGATGATGATGTAGAAGAACATAAACAGGAACCACGCGTTGCGCGGTGCAACAATCGGGAAGGTCGCGCCCGCCCAGATCGTTCCGATCAGCATCACAATACCGATGAGGGTGCTGACAATAAACGGGAGCTTGGTCTTGTAGATCAGGAACCCAAGAATAACCGCTGCAATCAGCAGGTAGATGGTTGCCGCCGGGATGGACGGGTTGGCCATGAACATACCGCCGATAACGGCCGCGAATGCCGCCACCACCAGAACCAGCAGGAAGAACACCAGGTAGTAGAAGAGCTTCCCGGTGCGCTTGGTGATGAGGTCCGACGCCACAAACTGGATCGATTTGCCGTCGTAGCGAACCGAGGCCATGATCGAGAGGTAGTCGTGCACCGCACCAATGAAGATGTTACCAAACCACACCCACGCCAGGGCCGGCACCCAGCCCCACGCCATCGCGAGAACCGGACCGACGATGGGGGCCGCCCCTGCCACGGATGCGAAATGGTGACCAAACAGAACCGACGTACGCGCGGGTACGAAGTCCACGCCGTCGTAGAGCCGGTGTGCCGGAGTCTGGTTGGCGTTGTCAGCTTTTACGGTAACCGTCTCAAGACGTTTTCCGTACGTAAAATAGAGAACAGTGTAGACCACTATTCCCAATACCGCGATGATTGTCGTCATCGTTCTGTCCCTCCTCTCGGGTCTGGTAATGTAACTATTCCGCTCATGCTATATCGATTTCGGTCGGCCGTCAACCGAAAGTTTTCTTTTCGACGTTTTAGCGTCAGCGACGCGAGTGTTCACCGAGGTGAAGCAATATCGGTCAGCGCGGATCGCAGACGAATGAGGGTCGCCTCCAGGGAGGGAATCGCAGGATTCAGCACCACCGAGAAACAATCGGTCTTGCCATAAAACCCGATGTGAACGATGCTGGAGACGTCATCGAACGCCTGAAAGAGCGCCACCATTCGGTCCCGGTGCCACGGGTTGAACGCAAGAACGAGAAATTCCTCACCGGGCAGCGGGGTCTGGATCATTTCGGACACATCATCGAGTTGTACGCGATCCTGTTCGAAATGGGCTCGGGAGACGATGTGCGCTTCCCCCGCGGGAAGTTCTTCGGCGGTGATACTGAGAATAAGTGAATCCCCGCGGCCGGTAAGGCGAGTAATCGGCGCGTAGAACATCATGTGGCGCGGCGCCGTGGTGAGCGTGCCCTCAAGGGTGATCAGTGGAGGCTCCAGTCGGTAGCGCATGTTAAACCCTACCACGCCGCCGATATTGGTATACTCGGTGTCGGCTGGTTGGAAAACCCGCTCAACCAGCCGACAGGTCTCGACGATAAAACGGCGGTTGTACGAGATGCCCCACCGATACACGAAGACGTTGATGACGGCAACGGCAAACACGAAAGCGAAGATCCACTGCACGGCGCCTCCTTCCTGGTTCAGTATCAGGGGCGTTCGGGCGGCTGTCAATCGCAGATCGACGTTCTCCCCCTCATGATAGCTGCCCGCGATTGCCGGTACCGCGTTCCTTCTGGTATGCTGAATCACGGTGCCGGTGGGCGCACACCCAACACGCCATGGAGAGGAATGCCGTGGGAACAGCGCGACTGCGCGAAAACATGATCAAGGAATTGGAGATCATCTTTGACTCGACGCATGATGCGATCATCGCGGTTGATCGCGAAGCGCGCATCACGCTGTTCAACCGGACCGCGGAGCAGCTGACCCGTCGCCGGGCCGAGGATGTTATCGGTATGCCGGTCGAAGAGGTCATCGCGTCGACGAGGTTGCCCGTTGTGTTGAAGACCGGTGAGCCGGAGATCGACTGGAAGCACCCGCTCGGTGATACCAGTATCATCAGCAGTCGCATGCCCATTATCGATGAATCGGGCGAAATCATCGGCGCGTTTGCCGTCTTTCGCGACGTGACTCGGATGGTTGAGCTTGCCGAAGAGATCACCAATCTGCGCGAGATGCGCATCATGTGGGAGTCCATTTTCAACTCAACGCAGGACGCGATCTCGGTGGTTGACGAGAACGGGATTCAGGTCTCGGTAAACCCTGCCTATACTCGCGTTACCGGTTTTCCGTCGGAGGGGGTCATCGGCCGGCCCTGCACCGTGGACATCGCGGAGGGGGAGAGTATTCATATGCGGGTACTCTCGACGAAGCGCCCCATCACCGGAGCACGGCTCAAGGTGGGCCCTCATGCCAAGGAGGTGCTGGTAGACGCAGCTCCCATCATTGTGAAAGGTGCGGTGAAAGGAAGCGTCGCGGTCATCAAGGATCTTACGGAGATCATGCGCCTCACCAGCGAGCTGCGGCGCGCGCAGCAGATGATTCGCAAGTTGGAGGCCAAATACAGCTTCGATGACCTGATAGGGCGCCAGCCAAACTTCCTGCACGCGATCGAAAAGGCGAGAGTAGCCGCATCGGCGCCGGCCACGGTGCTTCTCTGTGGCGAAAGCGGTACCGGGAAGGAGCTCTTCGCCCACGCCATCCACAATGCGAGCGATCGTGCGACGGGGCGCTTTGTCAGGGTCAACTGCGCATCCTTGAGCGAAGGGGTGCTGGAGAGTGAACTTTTCGGCTACGAGGACGGCGCCTTCACCGGCGCGCGAAAAGGCGGGCGCAGCGGTCTGTTTGAGGAAGCCGACCAGGGCACAATCTTTCTGGACGAGGTTGGGCTCATGAATCTGGATACACAGGCAAAACTGCTTCGTGTACTGCAGGAGCGGGAGGTGCGCCGGGTGGGCGGCACCGCGACTCGTCCCATCAACGTGCGCGTGATCGCCGCTACCAACTTTGATCTGCTCGACGCGGTCCATGAGGGGTCGTTTCGGGAAGATCTCTTCTACCGGTTAAATGTCATTCCGGTGGAGATTCCGGCGCTGCGCGATCACCCGGAAGACATTCCCCTTCTGATCAACCATCTCATCAAGCGCATCAACCAGGAGTACGGACGAGCCGTCAATTCGGTTGCCCCACCGGCGCTGCATCGCCTGGTTCGCTACCGCTGGCCGGGCAACATCCGCGAGCTTGAGAACGTTCTGCGTCGCGCCATCATCAACCTGAGCGTCTACGAAATGGTGATCTCCGATGTGCATCTTCCAGAGCTGCCCGGTGAGTGCGAGCCGGTCGTCGAGCCCGGATGCGTCGACGAGCTGGAAATAACCCCGCTGCGCGACGCGGTGAGCGCGGCCGAATCGGCGCACATCGCGAGGGCTCTGCAGACCGCGCGGGGAAGCCGTACGCGGTGTGCGGGACTTCTGGGCATTTCACTTCGAAGTCTGCACTATAAAATCAAAGAGTACGGTTTGTGACAAACCGAGTGTTCCAAAGCGTGTGCATTTTTTGAAGCCCTTGCTCGTGCAGCCCATTGCACGGTTTCGATGGAATGTGCAAAAGGTTGCGCGCACGACATTGCGCGGCGCCTACGAACGGTCGGGGCGCTGAAGCGCCGGACTCGGGCGAAAACGGGTAACACGTTCTCGCGGAACAACATATTTCGATTACTCCTGGATGCTCCTTCTTGGCACGTTTTGTGCATAGTCGTTCATAGGGTGCGCTCCGCGTAGCCCGGGGAAGGAGTGCCCGCCAATGACCGACGAATTCCGCGTTCTCGCCGTCAATCCCGGTTCAACATCGACCAAGATTGCCCTGTTCGTTGGAGATGTGCCCCAGTTTGAGACGGTTATTCATCATGCGGCCGAAGAACTCGATTCGTTCCCCCGCATAAGCGACCAGTTTGCGGTGCGCAAGCAGGCGGTGATCAACGCGGTGCGCGACCACGGTGAGGATCTCGGCCGGCTTGCGGCGGTTGTGGGCCGTGGAGGCCTGATCCACCCGGTTGACGGTGGTACCTACCGGGTGTCGGACCGCATGGTAGCCGACCTCAGAGAGGGGGTGCTTGGAGAGCACGCGTCAAATCTTGGTGGGCTCATTGCACGGGAGATTGCCGATCCGCTCGGTATCCCGAGTTTCATCGTTGATCCGGTAGTCGTCGACGAACTCGCGCCGCTCGCGCGCTATTCGGGGATTCCCCAGCTTCCACGGACCAGCATCTTTCACGCCTTAAACCAGAAAGCGGTCGCACGCCGCGCGGCAGAAAAGCGCGGTCGACGCTACGAGGAGTGCTCGTTCATTGTGGCCCATCTCGGAGGCGGGGTAACCGTCGGCGCCCATCGCCACGGCCGCGTGATCGAAGTGAACGACGGGCTGAACGGGGAAGGCGCCTTCACTCCGGAGCGCAGCGGCGGGATTGCGGCGCTCAAACTGGTCAAGCTTTGCTTCTCCGGAGCGCATTCCCAAGCCGAGGTGACGCGCATGATCAAGGGAGCCGGAGGGCTGGTTGCCTACCTCGGGACCAACGACGGGCGCGACGTCTCGCGCCGCATCGACGCGGGTGACAGCAGCGCGGCCGAGGTCTACGAGGCGATGGCGTATCAGATTGCGCGTGAAATCGGGTCCATGGCGGCGGTGCTGGAGGGACGGGTTGATGCGGTTCTGATTACCGGTGGTCTGGCGTACGATGAACGAATTCGCGAGTGGATTCGAAAGCGGGTGGAGTTTATCGCACCGGTGGAGTTCTATCCCGGCGAGTTCGAGATGGTTGCCCTGGCCGAGGGTGCGGTTCGCGTGCTTCGCGGCGACGAGGCTGCGCGCGAGTACCAGCCGGCGACCATGACACAGGAGTCCGTGTGATGAGAGTGTTTGTGGTTACCGGCCATTACGGCAGCGGCAAGAGTGAGTTCTCCGTAAACCTGGCGCTTGTACTGCGCTCCCGCGAACAGAGCGTAGCCCTCGCAGATGTGGATGTGGTAAATCCCTATTTCCGCTCCCGCGAGCAGCGGGCGCTGCTGGAGCACCACGGTATCCGCGTGATTGGCAACACCATGGGCGTTGATCGCGGGGTGGACATTCCCGCGGTTTCCGCCGACGTATACGGACCGCTGACCGACGGAACCACCACCACGGTGATCGACGCGGGCGGCGATCCGGTGGGAGCGCGGCTGCTGGGCAGCTTCCGGCGGTTAATTCCGCTGAATGAGACCGAGGTACTCTGCGTGGTGAACGCCTTGCGACCATCGACGCGTGCCGTGGATGGGGTGATCGAGCAGATCCAGGGAATTGAGACCGCGTCCGGATTGCGGATTTCCGGCCTGGTAAACAACACCCATCTGCTTGAGCACACCGAGGTGGAGCAGGTGCTCGCGGGCGATCTGCTCTGCGGCGCGGTAACCGAGCAGACCGGGATTCCGGTTCGCTACGTTGCGGCGGTGAAACCAGTGATTGATGCGCTCCCCGACGACGTCGCGGGAGAGAGAATTACCATCGGGATGCACCTGCGCGATGCGTGGATGCTTACCGCCAAGGAGGCTTGACATGGCGCGAGCGAAAGGTTCGGTTGTGTTTGACGTAAATCGGTGCAAGGGCTGCGAGCTCTGTACCTCGGTCTGTCCCGTAGACATCGTAGTGATGGACACCACCACCATCAACGCCAAGGGCTATCATCCGGCCACGGTTAACGATATGGAGAAGTGCATCGCGTGCGGAAACTGCGCAACCATCTGTCCCGATCTGGTCATCCGCGTCGAGCGCATTGCATAGGAGCAGAGCATGGAAAAGGTATTGATGAAGGGCAACGAAGCGATTGCACAGGCTGCCATTCATGGTGGTTGCCGCTACTTTTTTGGGTATCCCATCACGCCCCAGAACGAGATCCCGGAATACATGTCGCGCGAAATGCCCAAGGTTGGTGGGGTCTTTCTTCAGGCCGAAAGCGAAGTCGCGGCGATCAATATGGTTTACGGAGCAGCCGGAGCCGGGGCGCGGGTGATGACCTCGTCGTCATCGCCGGGAATTGCTCTGAAGCAGGAAGGAATCAGCTACATCGTCGGCAGCGAAGTGCCGTGTGTAATTGTCAACATATCCCGGGGCGGTCCCGGCCTCGGTGGGATTCAGCCCTCACAGGCGGATTACTATCAGTCGACCCGGGGCGGGGGAAACGGTGACTACCAGTTCATCGTGTTTGCGCCGGCGAATATTCAGGAGGCGGTCGACCTCACCGCCGAAGCCTTTGAAATCGCCGACTTCTATCGAAATCCGGTGATGATTCTCGGCGATGGGATGATCGGGCAGATGATGGAACCGGTGGTGTTCCACGAAACTCCCAAGCGAACCCTCGAGCCCAAGACCTGGGCCACCACCGGCACAAAAGGAACGCGTAAGCCGAATATCATCAATTCGCTGCACCTCGATCCCGCGGACCTGGAGAAGCACAATCAGCATCTGCAGCGCAAGTACCAAACCATGTGCGAGAAGGAGACGCGGGTCGAGCACTATCAACTTGACGACGCGGAGTTTGTGTTTGTGGCCTACGGAACCTCGGCGCGGATTGTGAAGAACGCTATCGGTGATCTGCGGGCCCGCGGTATCAAGGCGGGGCTGATTCGGCCCATTACCGTGTGGCCCTTCCCGCACGCCTCCTTCGCCGCGTTGACCGATCGGGTCAAGGCGGTGATGTCGGTCGAGATGAGCTGTGGTCAGATGATCGACGATGTGCGCATTGCGACCGCAGGCCGGTTCCCCGTTGGCTTTCATGGCCGGTCGGGAGGGATGATTCTTGTACAGCAGGAAGTGGTTGAAGCGTGTGAAACGATGCTCAAGGAGGTGCAGTGATGGCAATGGTATTTGAGCGCACAAAGGCGCTGACGGACGTCCAGTTTCACTACTGCCCGGGCTGTACCCACGGGGTGATTCACCGGTTGGTTGCCGAGGTACTCGAAGAGATGGATGAGGTGGGAAACACCATCGGCGTGGCTCCCGTGGGTTGTGCGGTACTCGCCTATCAGTACTTCAACTGTGATATGCACGAGGCTGCGCACGGCCGAGCGCCCGCCATGGCAACCGGCGTCAAGCGAGTGCACCCCGACGCGATGGTCTTCACCTATCAGGGTGACGGTGACCTCGCCTCGATCGGTACCGCCGAGATTGTCCACGCGGCCGGGCGGGGAGAGAACATCACGGTGATCTTCGTGAACAACGCCATCTACGGAATGACCGGTGGCCAGATGGCTCCTACTACCATGGTCGGTCAGAAAACCACCACCAGCCCCTTCGGTCGCGATCCGCGCACCGTGGGCTTCCCCCTGCGGATGTCGGAAATGCTGGCAACCATCGACGGGGCGGCCTTTGTGGAACGCGTCTCGGTCCACAACCCGGCGCACATTCGCAAGGCAAAGAAAGCGATCCGCACCGCCTTCGACTGCCAGAAGAACAAGGCGGGGTTTTCGCTGGTAGAAGTACTCTCAACCTGCCCGACCAACTGGGGCCTCTCACCGCTTGAGTCTCTGGACTGGGTAAAGGAGACCATGATTCCCTACTATCC
>REDM01000095.1 GCA_007693485.1 Spirochaetaceae bacterium | reverse complement strand
CGGGCGGCGGACCCCTAATCTATCGCAATCGGTTTTCTCCTGTCAATAGGGTTTTATCCGGCGGCTTTTTCTTGACAGCCCAAAATTTCCATGGTTTACTTACACTAAGAAAGAAATAAAGGAGAGAATCGGTATGAAGAAAACACTCACCGTTCTTCTGTTAACCCTGCTCGCGGTTTCGCTGTTTGCTGGGGGACAACAGCAGCAGCCGCAGGCTGCCGCGCAGCCGGTCACCCGCGAAATCAACGTGCTGCTCTGGGATGATCCGTATCCCCGCGCACTGGCCGCGATGCTGCCCGAGTTTGAGGCTGCAACCGGTATTCGCGTAAACATCGAAATGCTGCAGCCGCCGCAGGTACTCACCAAGACCGCAGTATCTGTGACCGCCAACTCGACCGACTACGATGTGGTTGGTATCGACGAAGGCAACGTGCCGGTATTCGCAGAGCTTCTGCTTCCGTTCGCACAGTGGCCGCAGGGCCAGGTTTTCCCGAAGACCGATCCCGCGTCCGTCACCCCGAAAATGCTCAACATCGGAACCTGGGACGGCGTTCAGCTCGGTATCCCCATCAACGGAAACCTCTACGTCTGGATGACCCGCAAGGACCTGATCGAGAACCCCGACTACCGCCGCCGCTTCCGCGCGGAGTACGGCTACGATCTGGGCGTTCCTGAGACCCTCGACCAGCTGCTCGACATGGGGACCTTCTTCCACAGCAATGGTATCGCGAACGGCTTTGGTCCCTTCAATGGTGGCCCCGCCGGCGTGTTCTCTGAAGCGATCTACATGTGGCACGCCTTCGGTACCGACTTCATCAACTTCGTCGACGGAACCTTCAAGATCGTCCTGGATGAGGACCGTGCTGTTGAAGGTATGGAGTTCTACAAGAAGCTGATGGCCATATCGCCTCCGGGCGCCGAGACCATGGCTCACGTCGAGCGTCAGGCCGCATTTGCCGCCGATCCCAAGGGCGTTTTCTCAATGTTCATCTGGCCGGCTCAGATTGCCGCCTACGAGAACCCCGATACGTCGATGGTCTCCGGCAAGATCGCCTACTCCGCGCCTCCCGCCGGTCCCCGTGGACACGGTGCGGTTACCGGTGCGTGGGCAATCACCATCCCTCGCGCGTCGCGCAACCAGGAGGCCGCCGCTGAGTTCATCTACTGGTGGAGCAGCCAGGAAATCGCCAGTCGGCTGGTTGAAGCCAACACCATTCCCGCACGCACCGACGCACTGACCAACCCGGCGTTCGTGGCGGCCAAGCCGCACCTTCCTGCACTCGCTGCATCGATGGACGTTGCCATTTCCCGACCTCGCTTCCGCGAGATTGGAGAGGTGCAGGACGTCATCAAACTGCGCTGGACTGAAGGCATCACCGGGGCTCGCGATACGCGCGAAGCCGTTCGCATGATCGTAAGGGAAACCAATGAAATCCTCCGAAGGGCCGGCTACTAGCCGACGCCAGGGAGTTGGGTTTATGAGGGCCGGGGGATTTGGTTCCCCCGTCCCTTTTTTGATCCCCGCACTCCTGATCGTTTTCGCGGTTCTGATTTTTCCGATTGCGTTCGCGTTCTTTGTCTCCATGTTCGAATGGCCCCTCTCCGGCGGTGGCGGAGCGCGGCGATTCATTGGGGTTGGGAACTACGTAACCCTCGTTCGCGACTCGGGCTTCTGGAACAGTCTCTGGCTGCAGTTGGGGTTCATTTTCATCGCCATCCCCATCGAGCTGGTATTTGGTTTGGCGGCAGCGTTGTTACTCAATCGCGAGTTCCGCGGGGGACGCGTTGTGCGCGCCCTGCTGCTGCTTCCGGTGTTCTTCTTGCCGGTGGTCAGCGGCATGACGTGGCGCTTCATGCTGCAGCCCCGCTACGGTGCAATCAACAATCTGCTGGTCTCGATGGGCATGCCGCAGATGAACCTGCTGGCCAACGCGCAGACCGCCTACGCGGCGATCATTGTGCAGGACATCTGGCGCATGTGGCCCTTTGTGTTCATGCTGATGTACGCCGGACTCGCGGGCATTCCCGACGAGCTGCTCGAAGCGGCCGAAATCGATGGTGCCAGCTATCGGAGCCGACTGTTTGAGATCCTGATTCCGCTGCTCTATCCGACGATTCTCACCGCCTTGCTACTGCGAATCATTGACGCGCTGCGGATCTTCAGCGAGGTATACGTTATGACGGAGGGTGGCCCGGGGATGGCTACCATGCTCTTCAGCCTCTACACGCACCGCATCGCCTTTGGTCACATGCGGGTCGGACTGGCGAGCGCCATGGCGATCTTCCTGCTGCTTCTCTCGGTGCTCTTTGCGGTCACGCTCGTGCGCAAGAACCTCAGTCTGGAAGAGCTGGAACGACGGGGAGGGGGCGGCTGATGACTCTTCATCTGACAACACGGCGTCGCATCATTACCTTCGCGGTTGGTGTGTTCGCGTTTGCGATTCTTCTCGTTCAGCTCTATCCGATCATCATCACGCTGGTGAACGGGTTTCGCCGCGATATCATCATTCTCTCAGGTCAGCCGTTTGCGCTCGAACAGATCACCACCCGCAGCTACGAGATTGTCTTCAACAACCGGCAGTTCATGCGCGCGATGCGAAACTCGGTGGTTGTCGGAATGCTCTCTACCGTCCTTTCGGTCAGCGTCGGCGCCATGGCGGCATACGGAATCTCGCGCTTCAAGTTCATGGGACGCAACACGCTGGCGTACAGCTTCCTGGTCTTCCGGATGCTGCCACAGATCTCGCTGGTGGTTGCGCTTCATCTGCTGTTTCGGTCGGTGGGGCTGCGCGATACGGTCGCGGGAATTACGCTGGCCCACTCGAGTTTCAACATTCCCTACGTGATCTGGCTGTTGATTCCGTTCTTCGTAACCGTGGATCGCAGCTTTGAAGAGGCGGCGATGATCGACGGCTGTTCGCGCTGGACGACCTTCATTCAGGTCTTCATTCCGCTTGCGCGGCCGGGCCTGGTTGTTGCATCGGTCTTCGCTTTCATCAACAGCTGGAACGAGTTCCTCTACGCCCTCATCCTTACCGGGGTGCGAACGCAGACGGCACCCATTGCGGTGAGCGGGATGGTGGGTGGCGAAGTGCTCACCTGGGGGCAGATGTCGGCGGCAAGTACGCTGATGCTGGTTCCGGTGTTCATCTTTACTATCAAGATGCAGCGCCATCTGATCCGGGGAATCTCGGTTGGCGGCGTAAAGGGCTGATTACGGCCGCCGGCGCAGCGGTGTGCCGGTACGCCCGGAACAGGGCTCAATACCACCGCTCCAGCGGCGCCTGCGGGTAGTAGTGGCCGAGGATCTCCTCGGCGGTGAAGCCCGCGGAGGCCATGCCCGCCGCCCCTGACTGGCACATCCCCACGCCGTGGCCCCACCCCGCTCCTGAAAACACAAAGTGGGTGGGGAGACCGTCGGTTCCCAGGCGCGGTGAGACGGAGAACAGGTTGCTCCGCAGGCCGCCGAGGCGCGAGCGAATCAGATCGCGCTCCACCCGTACCGAACCCTCGGTTCCCACCACCTCCACCGCCTCGACCCGGCCGCTCGCGCCGCGGCCTCGGGTTACCAGTGCGGTGATCCTCCCAATGGATGGATGCGCCAACCGCTGCGCAAGCTCTTCTACGCTTACCCAGAGCGACCAGCGGTAGGCGGCGAACGACGAAAACCGTTCATGGTTACTGTGGCTTGTCGGGCGGTCCGCCAGCCACGCCTCCAGATCGGCGGGTGGAGGAAGCGACTCGCGTGATGGAAGGAGGGGATCGGATACACCGACCAGCGGAGAGGCAAAGCCCCAGACGCTCTCGGCGCCTTCGGTGTATCCGGCGCTGTTTGCCGAGTAGACCGCGTCGAGGGCGTTCTCTCCGTGAGTCAACACCATGCCGGCGGTCTGCAGTACGGCCGCCGTGGTGCGCGGATGCTCGCCACCCACCCCCCGATAGAACGCCGAGGTAACCGAGGCAAGCAGATCGAATCCGCGCGGGTGAAACCGCGGCCGCGGCGCCAGGGTGTAGGACCGGGCGGCAACCGCCTGCGCCTCAAGGGCCGCCTCCGGCCAGAGCGCCGGCATCTCGGACGGCACCACCGACAGCAGATAGGACTCGACATCGAGCACGTTCACCACCGTGGCCCCGCGGTCGGGCCGGCTGAGCAGGCGAATCACGCCGCGGTAGCTTCGATCCTCGCGCCCCGCGCTGAACTGGCCGTGGCCGTACTCCAGGTCAAACAGCATGGTGGTTGCGGCCGGGTCATCGTAGCGGATCTCCAGCGGGCCGGTGCCCTGGTACGAAACGTCCCCACCGGAGAGCGCAAGCAGCCCCGGCTCGGCGGACACCGTGAGCACCGTGTCGCGTCCTCCCGTTGCCACGACCACGCCGTCCTGATCAACCACCGTGAAATCGCCGCCACTCTTGAGCGATAGGGTTGTCACGTTCTCGGCCAGCCCGATCCGAACCAACGGCGCGTCGGCCGCGATCTCCGTCGGCACGGGAACAACCCGCGGCGGTGACGCGGTCACGATGCGACGAGCCACCTCAGCCTCGCGATCGGTTACCAGTTCCGGGTGCTCAGCTTCCAGCGCGGCACGCATCTCCGCCGCGCCACGATCCCATGGCCGGGCGATCACCGCGCGAGAGAGGAGGCCATACGCCTGCTCGGGCCGTCCAAGCGCCCGGTGAGCCTGGGCAAGTGGTACCAGCGACGCGGTCAGATTGGCGTCCTGCCGGAGCGCCCGCTCGAGCAGGGTAACCGCTCGGGCCGGGTCGTTCTGCTCCAGCGCGATCCGGCCGCGGAACTGGTAGGCGAGGGGAAGGTGCTCGCGAAGCGAAATTGCGTGGACAAACGCCGCGTCGGATTCGTCCCATCGCTCCTGGTCAAAGAGGGCAACCGCGTGCCAGAACGCGGTGACGGTGGCCGCTGTCGATGCGCCGCTGAGCTCTGCTTCATTCAGATCAACGGCCTCGAATACCGCGATCGCGTCGTCCGGCCGACCAGCCAGCACCAGGGTAGTCGCGAGTTCGCCCGCCAGCTCCGGCTCCGCACGGAGCACCGCAATCGCGTCGGTCATCCGGCCGGCTTCGCGAAGCAGCAGCGCGAGGTTGTGCCTCGCGGCCGTATCGTCGGGAGCGTCGACCAGCTGCGCCTCCAGCCCGGCGATGGCCGTTTCGATGTCGCCCGCGGCGTAGCGCGCAACCGCCTTCTCCACCGTCAACGGCTCACTCGTGATCGACGAGGCATCGGCCCCGTCTGCGTTGCCCAATGTTTCGCGTTGGGCCCCGGCCGCAAAGAGCGGCGGTGTGGCCACAAGGCCGCTTCCGGCCAGTACCAGTCCGGCGCCGAAAAACATGAGCCGCCGCGGCAGCCTCTTGGTTGGTTTGATCATGCAGTGGGTATCCTTGAAGGTGTGTCGGCACGGCGAGCGCCGGCGGGGTTGGCATTGGTGGGTCGCGCCGCGAGTACGTCGGTGTGCCCGACGCGAATGGTCAGTTGGTCCCGGGATCGCTGGAGGTCGCGGCGCGCTCCCCAGGCGGACGCGTCAAAGCCTTCGGCTGTTGCGGCGTCAACGAAGAAGCCCAGCTGGAACTCCAGCAGGCGGTCAAAGACCGCCGCGCCCATCCGGAGCCGACACGCCGAATCGAGGTTCCACGTGGAGTCCGCTTCCATTACCGCCCAGTTCTGCGCGAAGGTGGTGCTCACGGCTCGCGCGGCTTCCGCGCCCAGTGCGGGTCCAAACCCCTTGTCGCGGTGCATGTTCCGGTGGAAGGCGTCAATCACCGCCTGGTCGTCCTGGTCAGTCGGGTCAAAGGAAACCGCTCCGTTGTAGACGGTTGCCAGCAGCACGGCCTGTACGTGATCAGTTGTGGTCAGCTGGTCGGCAAAGCGTTCCAGCCACTCGCGTGATACCAGATCCGCGAGCGCGGAGGCGGTGACCATCGTCGGTTCAGGTCTCTGGCCGTGAGTCCCGCCCTCCGACGGGTCTATCACTGCGTCGGGAATACCCGCGGACAGGTCGCCGCGCCGAGTGTCCAGCGTCACTGCGTCGGTCCGGCCGTGTTTGGCGAGCCACGCCGAGCAGCGCTGACCGGCTTCGGCGAGCAGGGCCGCGTCGTAGTCGAGCAGGAGCCACCGCTGTCGCGCCGGAAGCAGGGGAGAGAGGTAGCGCAGATTGGATCCGGTGCCACACGCGAGGTCCACGACTCGCACTGCCTCAGTGCCCGCCGCAAACCGCGGTACCAGCTGCGAAGGACGCACCGCGTGATCGACCGCTTCACGCAGACTGAGCCAGTGCGGGTCAAACCCGGTCGTTGATTCTTTCACGAGGTTGTTCCTTCCTGAATTGCGTCACGAAACCGCGCCACCGCCTGCTCCCAGCGGGTGAGCCGCGAGGCCGTTTCGTTCGCCTCTGTACGACGCCGGGTGCGGTAGTCCGGATCGTCGAGGTAGCGTTGCACGCAGGCGCAAAACGCGGGGGCGTCGTCAACCGGTACCACCTCGGCTGTGAGCCCGCGGACCGTGTCGGGGATTGCCCCGCCATTGGTGGTGACGATGGGGAGTCCGTGGGCTGCCGCCTCGGTCAGCACCATGCCGAAGCCCTCGTAGCGCGAGGGAAAGACGAAGAGATCGGCGGCGCCGTAGAGCTCGGTGAGTCGGTCGGACGCCACGGTTCCCACGCGATTGATCCGGTCGGCGATGCCGAGCTGTTTCGCCTGGGCCCCCAGCGCGGACGCGGTCTTCGGTTCGTGGTCCGGCGAACCCACCAGCGTAAGCCGCCACTCGCCGTGCAGCCCGGCAAGCGCCGCGAACAGCACGTCCAGACCCTTGCGCTCCATGAGGTTGGCCACACAGAGCAATCGAAGCGG
>REDM01000206.1 GCA_007693485.1 Spirochaetaceae bacterium | reverse complement strand
TGCTTCCGGAATCATGGCGACACCATACTACGAAGCGTCGAAGGCGTCACCGTTGTGGAGCCCGCAGCGCCGTGCCCGACCGTTCCGGCGCGAACTTGGCAGGAAATTGCTTCGTTGATCTTGACAATATCAAGATGAAAACGGTATCTTTACGCCGTAAACTTGTCATAGTAAAGATGGAGGACGGAAGTGAAAACAACATATCAATGGATAGTTCGTGGCGGTGGTGTGACGGCAGCGCTGGGGGCGATACTCCTGCTGCTGTCGGCAACCGGACCGCAACCAGGCGAGCAGCAGCCCGTACGTGCCGCCGCTCCAATCGTACGGGTCACCGAGGTGTCGATTGCCGCGAACGGGGGGGTATTCCTCTTTCCGGCGCGAGTCCGGTCAACCGAGCAAGCCGCGATTGCATTCACCGTCGGAGGTCGAATCGAAGAGCGAGTAGTACGAAACGGCGAAACCGTGGCCGCCGGACAACTCCTCGCGCGCATCGACGACGAGCCGTACCGAATCTCGCTTCAGAATGCGTTGGCACTGGTAGCCCAGGCCGAAGTGGAGCGCGCGCAACTGGTGCGGGATTTGGACCGTGCCCGCCGGCTCGGTTCGGCGGTTACCGCGGAAGAGAACGAACAACGGGCGACCGCAGTCGCTGCGGTTGACGCGCGCCTCCGGTCCGCGCAAGCCGGTGCTCGCGCGGCAGAACGGGCGCTCGAGGAGACGCGGCTCACCGCGCCGTTCGATGCGGTGGTAACGGGAATTCTCGCGGACGCCGGTTCGGTGGTATCACCGGGGAGCCCGGTTGTTTCCCTGAGCAGCAGAACCCGCTGGGTTGAAACCGAGGTGCGCGCCCCCTTCTCATTCGTGATGAGTCTTTCGATCGGCTCGGCCGTATCAATCACGGCGCCCGATGGTTTTGAAGTCGAGGGACGGGTTGTCGCGGTTGCCGCCCACTCAGATGCCGGCACCGGCCTCTTCCCCGTCACTGTGGTGATCGAGAACCCGCCCCCCGGTCTTGTGTCCGGCGTATCGGTTGATGTCGCACTCGTGGCCACCGTGCCGCCCGACGCGGTCCGGGTTCCAACTTCAGCCGTGGCGACGGCAAACGGAGGTGATTCGGTTGTGGTGGTGATTCGCGACCGAACGGTGCACCGGGTTCCGGTCCGCACGGTGGGAGCGACTCACGAGGGGCTTCTGGTAACGGGAGAGCTCTCTGCAGGGGAGTCCGTTGTCGTCGGCGGCCGGTTCGGACTGGCCGACGGCGACCAGGTGGAGGTGCGACGATGAATCTGAGTCGCGCCTATTCCCAGCAATCGCGTCTCATTATCGCGGCGGCGCTTCTGCTGAGCATCTCCGGTCTTCTCGCGTGGCGAACCATGCCAAAAGAGGAAGACCCTCGGTTCCCGGACCGGTTTGGCTCGGTGAGCGTCATCTACCCCGGCGCGGACGCTGCAACCATCGAGCGAACCATCGTACTCCCCATGGAAGAGGAGCTGCAGTCCCTCGCGGAGATTGCAACAATTGAATCGACCGCACGCCCCGACGTCGCCGTGCTTACCCTGACCCTGGAGAGCACCATCACCGACGTTGATCCGGTGTGGGTCAAGGTCCAGACCGCACTGGACCGTGCTGCCCGCCGGTTTCCTGCCGGTTCCGGCGCCCCCGATCTGAATAGTCAGGTCAATGACACCGAAGCGGTCACCATTGCGATCACCGGCAGCGGCGACTGGCAGACACTCTACTCAGCAGCCGACGAAGTTGAGCGGCGTCTCCGACGAATTCCCACCATGAAGCGCGTTGTGCGAACGCCTGATGTCGATCCCCAGATCGTCATCGAAATCGACGAGGCGCGGATTCGCGAACTGGGAACCAGCGTTGGCGAGGTCGTTCACGCAGTATCGGGGATGACGGGAATTCTTCCCGGCGGAGCAATTGCGGTCGGAGGATCGCTGCTCCCCGTCGATACCCGCACCGCGGTGGAATCCGCGGACGAGCTCGCACGAACCACCGTCACGTTTGGCTCAGGTGCTGCCCTGCAACTCGGTTCGATTGGACGGGTGACGATGGGGGAACCTCAGCCGGTGCGACACCGTGCCCGGTTCAACGGCGCCCAGACGATTGTCCTGGGAGCGGTACCACAAGCAGGGATCGACACCATCGTGTTCGGCCAACAGGTGCTGGATTCAATCGAGGAGGCCCGGGGGGCTCTTCCGGACGTCGATCTGGAAGTGATGAATTTCCAGCCCGCCTTCGTCCAGAATCGGCTTGGGGAACTCAGCGGCGCCCTCCTTCAGGGAATGGCGATCGTTGCCGCAATTGTGATCATCGCAATGGGAATCCGGGTAGGATTGACCGTGGCGCTGATGGTACCAATCGTCGCACTCACGTCGCTTTCCGTATACGCGTTCGCCGGCGGAGTTCTCCACCAGATTTCGGCGGCGGCCCTGGTCATGTCGCTGGGCCTGTTGGTTGACAACGCCATCGTTGTTGCCGAACGGATTCAGGCCCAGATCGACGAGGGAGTTCAACGCTCAGCGGCCGCCGTCGAAGCGGTGCGCGGGCTCGCCGTTCCGCTCGCCGCCGCAACGGGAACGACGATCGCAGCCTATCTTCCATTGCTTCTGGCACGGGGAGAGACCGCCGAGTTCACCGGGGCGATTCCGCGGTTGGTCATGCTCACGATCGCGATCAGCTTCGTCTTTGCACTGGTTGTGACCCCAACGCTCGCCATGCTGATGTTCCGGAAGACACCCGCAGGCAACCCAACCGATGGAAATACCACCCCACCGGCCCGTCGCCTGGCAACCGCTATGGGGCGCCTCGCGGTATCGAGGCCACGAACCGTTCTCTTCGTGGCGACGGTCGCCGTTGCCCTGTCCTTTGCCGTTGCGGGGCGTATTCCTCTGCAGTTCTTTCCGGCGGGGGACCGAAATCAGATCGTGTTCGACATCCAGCTACCCGACGGCGCCCACCTCGATGAAACCGATCGCTATGCGGTGGGCTTCGAACGCGGACTCCTCTCCCGCCCCGAGGTGACCTCTGTTGCCACGTTTGTGGGCAACGGAGTGCCCCGCTTCTATTACAACGTGATTGGCCCGTCGAACGCCCCGCACTTCGCTCAGCTTCTGGTGACGACGCGTTCTCTGGGCGATGTTGCCGTCCTTGCTGAGTGGGCGCGCGCATACGCGGACCGGGAAATGCCGGGTGTGGTGTTTGTTCCTCGTCCGCTTGAACAGGGACCTCCGTTGTCCGCGCCAGTTGAAATCCGCCTCCTCGCCGACGATCTGTTGATCCTTGAAGCCGCCGCCGAGCGGACTGCCGCTCTGGTGCGACAGACAGAAGGGGCCATCGATGTGCGGCACGACATGAACGCCGGCTCCGCCGGAATGTCCGTCTTCGTGCGGGATTCCGTGGCCGGCAGCCTTGGGATATCCCGCAGCGATATCGCCTCAGCCGTCCTTGCGTACACTCGCGGGTTGCCCGCCGGTGAGCTTCGCCTTGCGGGGAACGTTGTGCCCGTTGTGGTGCGTACCGGGCCGGGTGAATGGACCGAGCCTCCGAGATTGAGCACCGTTTCGGTATCGCCCTCGCGTGGCGTTGAGTCGGTTCCCATCGCCACCGTGGCAACCACCCGGATCACCCTGCGGCCGCCCGTTATCCGACGCCGCAATGGAAGCCGCATTGCCACGGTGTCTGCCGGGCTGAGCGACGGCGCGGCGTACAACCAGGTCCTCGCCTCAGTTCTGCCCGAGCTACGATCCGCGGGAACGCTTCCCAAGGGAGTACGCATTCAGATCGGCGGGGCCGAGGAGGGGTCCGGTGACGCCAATCGCGCGATTGCCGCAGGAGCGTCGATCGGCATCGGAGCGCTGCTGTTGATCCTGTTGGCGCAGTTTCGCTCCTTCATCCGTCTGGGACTCGTACTGCTGACCGTGCCGCTGGCGGCCGTTGGGATCATCCCTGGCCTGTTGCTCGCGGGACAACCGTTTGGATTCATGTCGATGCTCGGGGTAATCTCTCTGGTGGGAATCGTGGTGAACAACGCGATCATTCTCATCGATGTCATCGACGGGAAGCGGAGCAACGGTGCCGACATTCAGACCGCGGTACGTGAGGGCGTGGAACAGCGGCTTCGCCCAATTCTGCTGACATCAGTCACAACCATCGCCGGCCTCATTCCGTTACTTCTGTCACCGGCTTCCCTCTGGCCGCCGTTCGCCTCAGCGCTCATTTCCGGACTGGCAGCTTCAACGGCGTTGACGATCCTGGTCGTTCCGGCGGCCTACCTGCTCTGCTTTCGACGAAACGATGTGGGCCGCCGCCCGGCAACGGGAGCACTCCCGGTCATGACCACGGTCCTCGCCGGCCTCATTCTGCTGGTGCTTCCCTCTCAGGCCCATGCACAAAGCGGACTACCGCTTGCGGAGGTACTCGAAGCCACGCGCAGCGCCCACCCGGCAATGGCAGCTCAGGCCGAAGCGGCCGCAGCGTACCACGCCGGACGAGCCGTAACCCGGGAAGCCACGCTTCCGGTGGTTTCGCTCCAGTCGGAGCTGGTGCGCCGGACCGACGCGCTCTCGACCGAGACCCCCTTTGGTCCCGTTGAGCAGGTTCCCGTGTGGGACGGCTCGATCGCGGCGGTTATGCGATACCCATTGCTCAATCTCTCCGATCAGACATCGGGGATTGCCGCGGCGCGGGCAACCGCAACTGCAGTCGCCCTGGAAGCCGAATGGCACGTGGAGCAGCTCGTGTATCAGGCGGCAGTCGCGGCACTCGGTCTTGCCGCCGTCACCGCACAGACGGAAGCAGCTCGCGTTTCGGCGGAGTCGCTTCGAGCCCAACGCGAGATGGTTGCCGCGCTGGTCGAATCCGGGCGGCTCCTCGGCTCCGAGCTGATGCTCATCGACGCGGCAGTGCTTGAGATCGAGCGCGATCTTCGGGCGCTGGAGCGCTCCACGGAGGTTTCGCGCACGGCGGTAGCCCGGGTGTCCGGCGTCTCCGTACCGAACGGTGTTGATGTACCGGTCCTCAATGCAGAACAGATCACGCTCCTGCTTCAGCCGGGCGCGACCGGCACCGCACGCGACCGCGCGGATATCGCTGGTCTGGCAGCTCGGCGTGCAGCGCTTGAGGCCAATCGTACGAGTTTGGAACGACAGCTGGTCCCTTCGGTCACCATCGAAGGGCGCGCGATTCGCGCGCTCAATTCGGGTCTGTCCCCGGAACTGTGGGGCGAGGCGGTTCTGCAGGCGGTGTGGACGCCCCTGGCGGCCGGCGTCCGGCGGGCACGAAACCAGGAATTATCGCAGCGGGTGAACCAACTGGCGCTCTTGACGGAAGATCTCCGCGCCGGGTCGCGGATTCAAACCGCAGCAGCCCGATCGCGCCTGGACAGTGCAATCGACTCCGCCGCGGTAACCCGCCGGCTGGTTGATGCACGAGAGACAATTGTCGCGGAGCGCTCCCTTCAGCTGCAGGCCGGACGTGCAACCGTAACCGACTTCATCGAAGCCGACGCCGCGCTGCGGCGGGCAACGACCGATGCCGAACTTGCCCGCCTGGAGATCGTGGCTGCATATCTGGAACTCCGCCTGATGGAAGGCGTGCGCGTTGAGATTGCCGACGGCGATCAGCTCTGATATGGTGGTTGGTGCATGGCCTCGTCACAATCCAGGAAACGCGGAACCTATCATCACGGAAACCTGCGCGAAGCGTTGATCGACACCGCGTTTGCGATGATCGAGGAAGACGGCGTGGAATCGCTCACAATCCGCCGCGTTGCCGAGCGAATTGGAGTAACCCATGCTGCCCCGTCGCACCACTTCGCCGACAAGAACGAGCTGATGCTCGCGCTTGCAACGGAGGGATTCGCCCGGTTTCGCACCGCTCTGGGCAGTGTAATGCACATCTCAAACCCGCTCGAGCGACTGAGCGCTATGGGGCGGGCCTACGTACGCTTCGCACTCGACCATCCCGGAGCGTATCGCCTGATCATGGGGCCGGCGCTGAGCCGTATTCAGATTCCGGCGCCACACGCCGTTGAGAGTGGCTCGTTGGATCACCGTACTCTTGCAGCAAGCGAGGGAACCTTCGACATGCTGGAATCGACGGTCGCAGAGGCGATGCAGGGCCACACAGCAATCGGCGGAGCCGGAGTCTCGGGCGTTGCGTTTCTTGCGTGGTCGGCCATGCACGGCGCCGCGTTACTTTTTCTCGACGAGATGATAGACTGTAAGCTGCCGGACGATTCGACGGATGGCTTCCCGCGTCTGCTCGACGAGGTGATCGCGTTCGTCGAGGCGGGTATCGCGCTCTCTCCGCGTGGCGCTTCACCCTCATCGAGAACATGATTCATACCCCCGGCGAAAAGGATATCACGACGACATGAACCCATCCAACGGCCGCGGCACCCCGCGGCACCCACTGATACTGATTACCAACGACGACGGCATCGATTCGCCCGGCCTCCACGCCCTGGTAAACGCCGCGCACGGTCTGGGCGAGATCCTGGTTGCAGCCCCCACCACGCAGCAGACCGCGCAGGGACGAAGCCTCGGCGGCGACCGCTCGGTCTCGTTTCAACCCGCGTCGCAGCGCGAATGGCCGGCCGATGTTCGCGCCTTCCACATCGCGGCAACCCCCGCACTCACCGTACGGCACGCCCTCGCGGTGCTGACCCCCGATCGCCTTCCGGACCTGGTGCTTTCGGGCATCAATTACGGAGAGAACGTCGGAAGCAACATCACCATTTCGGGCACCGTGGGCGCGGCGTTTCAGGCGGCGGCCCAGGGCGTTCCGGCAGTGGCGCTCTCGCGCCAGACCACCATCGACCACCACTACGTCTACGGCGAACTCGACTGGCTGGACGCCGAGCGCGTGTCCCGCGGCTGGATCGA
>REDM01000199.1 GCA_007693485.1 Spirochaetaceae bacterium | reverse complement strand
TCCTCACCACGCTGTCGCCCAACGTCTGGCGCTATCTGGCGATGAACCCGGTCTTTGTGGTTCACGGCAACTACTGGTGGCAGGTTGTGACCTATATGTTTGTGCACGGCGGAATGTCGCACATCTTCTTCAACATGATCGGGCTCTTCTTCTTTGGTACCCAGGTGGAACAGCGGCTTGGGAGCTGGGAGTTCCTGATGTTCTACCTCGTAGTGGGAACACTGGCCGGACTGTTCTCGCTCGCGTTTTACTGGTTTGGTGGAAACTACATGGTGTTTCTCGTGGGCGCATCCGGAGCGATCTTCGGCGTGCTGCTGGCGTTTGCAACCCTCTTCCCCACGGCGATGATTTACATCTTCGGGATCATCCCGGTTCGCGCGCCCATTCTGGTCATGGGCTACACCGTGCTGGAGCTCATGTCTCAGATATCGGGGCGACGGGGCAACGTCGCGCATCTCACCCACCTGGCGGGCTTCCTCTTTGCGTTCCTGTATTTCTGGATTCGGTTCGGGATCAACCCGATTCGCGTCTTCATCGACGACCTGAGGCGATAGCCCCGCGCTTCACTGTTCCGCCCCTCACCAAAACGCCGCGGATAAAACCTCACCGTAAATCGGCCGATACTCTCAACAGATGTCGGTCAACCGGTTCATGAAGGCCCAGAATCGCCTCCTGTTCGTCCTCGCTCGGTGCATTCTTCTGATTTCGCTCGCCCTGCAGGGCGGGGGGCACGCCCATGCTGCCGAGAATCGCCTTGTGGCCGAGTTCTGGGCCGAGCTGCAGCCGATGGTACGCCCGGACGCCGATTTTGCGGCCCGTCGCGAGGCGGTGATCCGCCGGATGCTCGAGGAGGCGCAGTGGACCTTTTCGGGCATGATCTACGGCTACCGGTTCAACTACACCCCGTTTGATCGCCGTCGCGGGGTGGACGAGCAGTTTACCCTCGAGCCCATCGCATCCATTCCGTGGGGTGACCCGGCGCTCACGGTGTTGGCCACTCGGCAGGAGGGTGGGCGCCATCTGGCCCAGATTCAGTACGTAATGGCGGATCACCAGGCTCGGAGATACGCTGCATGGCAGAGCCGTTCGGTATCGCGCTCCGCCGGAACCGGAGAGGCTTCGCTATGGCCCGGCGTGGAGCAGAAACAGCTCGCCGTTGAAGACGCGGTGCGTATGGCGGTACGGGAGCGACTGCGCGTGATGTCTCCCAACAAACCGGCCGCGGCACACGGGCGGGTGGTGCTCGCCGCGCCTCCGCGCATCTGGATCCTCTCCGGCGCCTACCACGCATCCGTGCACGTGCGTATGGACGTCGACGAGATCCGCCAATACGAACTGTTCTGAGCGATCATCGTGGCGGGGATGCCACGGCATCTATCCAGGTATGAGAACCGTAGCAAGGAGGGCCAGGACGCTCCCTGCGGCTACGCCCACCGCAATCTCCGGAAGCGAATGCCCAACCATCTCGTTCAGGGGAGCCCTCTCGTTCCGTGGGGTATCCCCGGGATGTTGCCCCCGTGCGGCGTCGCGCTGCATCGTGTTGATTCGTCTCGCATGCTCTTGCACCTGCCCCCGCAGGCGAAAACTGTCGTAGATCACGATGATCGAGAAGACCGCGCTGACCGCGAACAGGTCGGAGGCAAACCCGGAACCGATTCCGACCGAAACCGAGAGCGCGGAGACGAAGGCGGAGTGAGCACTGGGAATGCCACCGGCGGACACAAAGTAGCGAGGCGCAAATCGGCGCTCTCGCACTGAGTAGAAGGCAACCTTGAACAGCTGACACGCCACCTGGGCGCAGAGCGCAACCAGGAGCGACGGAGCGAGCGCACTCATCTTCGATCCTCTCGACTGATGACCAGATGTAGACACTCTACTCTTCCGCGATCTCTGCGGCAAGATGGTTTCCGGCGCTGCGAGGTTCCGAAAAATAAAAAGAAATTTTTACCGAATATGTTGACGACCGTTCGTTCATTTGCTATCCTCGTGTTAACGATCGTTCGGTAACTTTATGCAGCCGGTTCGGTCGATTTTCGGTAAGGATGCACAACATTGAATAATCCAACGAAGCGCGATGAGATTGCTTCCGCGGCGTTTGTCGCGTGGGGTGAAACTCATTTTACCAGCACAAGCTTGAACCTTGTGGCTCAGCGGCTGGGCATCACCAAGCAGGCGCTCTATCGCCATTTCCGAAACAAGGAGGCTCTGCTCGACGAGCTGACCGAGCGCTTTCTGGCAGCGTACGCGCAGATTCGCGACGACGTGTGCGTGCTGCCGGAGGATGCATCGCTTTCCGAGATCGTTACTCAATACGCCGACGGCGTCTACCGCATGTTCGCCGACGTGCCGCACTACTACCTGTTTCTCGTGCTTCGCTTGCTCCCCGGACCGGCTGAGGTTGCCGGCCGGTTTTATGCCATTGGCGATGAGATCGGCAACCGGGTGCTTCCGCATCTCGATCCTTCCCTGCCGCGGGCGCAGATCGACCTCCTGATGCTCTTCATGCATGTACACATCGTCATGTGGACCGCGTTCGATTTCTGGACACCGATGGGTGCGCTGCGCGGTGAACCCGTGGGAGGCCGTGCCCGCGAACGGCGGGTTGCGCACACGGTAGATCTCTGCCTCAAAGGTCACTTTCCCCACGCGCGCATTCCCATTGATTTTGAAGAGGTCGAGCGGTTCGCCGTTGTTGATCCGTCGGAGATGCTGGAACCAAATCGGATTTTTGCCGCGGTGGAGCAGGTGGTACAGGAAGTGGGTTTCGAAGCCGCCTCCATGGATCGCATCGCCCGAGCTCTGGGCATGACCAAAAGCAGCCTCTACTTCTACTTCGAAAACAAGGACGCGATGCTGCTGGAAGCGCTCAATCGCGAGCGACGCCATATGCGTTCCCTCTTTGCCGCCCGGGTTGAGCAGCTTTCGCGGTTCTCGGAGATGCTCTACTGCTACCTCGTCACCATGGTGACCTACTTCTTGAACAATCGCAGCCTGCTGGTCTTCTCGGACTGGCTCACCGCTCAACGGGTCCGGGTTCCCGATACCGTCCACGACGAACAACAGATTCTCGCGACGGTTGACTTCGTCCGCCGTCGCCTGAAGCTCAGCCAGAACCCGAAGCGGCGCAAAGAGGTTATCGAGACCGTGGCGCTGTTCAGCATTCTGATGTATCGCGGCATCGCCGATCGCGGTCTGTCGCGAGAAAACGAGGATGAGGCGCTCGCGTTTACCCGCGACCTCTACCGAACCGTCACGCACGGAATCGGCCCGGGCACCGCAACCGGCGCCCCCGTCCAAGGCGAGGAACACCGGCACCCCGTGACGCAGGGTGCCGCACAAAAGGAAGGAGACGAATGAAACCGATCTATCTCTTCACCGGTCTGCTTTTCGCAGTGATCATCGCGACCCCGGCTGAGATGGGAGCCCAGGAAGCGCCCACCCGAGAAGCCAACACCGCGAGGGTGAGTGCCGAGACGCGAACGATGACCGTCGAGGACGCGGTGCAGATTGCCCTGCGCAGCAACCTCGAGATTGAGTCCGAGATGCTCGGCCTGGAGAAACGGCGACGCACCCGGGACACCGCGTGGAACCGCTTCATCCCGCAGATCAGCGCGGGCACAACCATAGCACGGCCGAACGAGGGCTCACCGGCGTTTCCCGGGGGGCCGGCGCAGGATCCCCAGTGGAACCTGCAGGCCGAGGTCTCCGCGATGCTCAACTTGAACCTGGGCTCCATCTACGGCATCCGCGCCGCGCGCTTCGACTACGAGTCGGGGCTGATCGATATTGTCGACGCGCGCAACCGAATCGAGCGCGACGTGCGCAAGACCTTCTTCGCGCTGCTGGTGCTGGACGAGCAGGTGGAACTTCGCCGGCGCGCCCTGGAGATTGCGGCCGCACGCCTCGAGCAGACGCGCGTCAACTACCGGAACGGGCTCGTGGACGAGTTCACCCTGCTCGCCGAAGAGGTCTCCTACGAGAACCAGCGTCCCGACCTCGACGCGCTGGTGAATCAGCAGCTCGCGGCGCGACGCGACTTCAATCGCGAACTCGGCCTGCCGCTGACCACGGTGCTCGACCTGCAGGGGCGCATCGAGGTGGAGCCAATCACGCTGAACGTCGAGCAGCTGGTGGCCGCGGGGCTTCCGCACGCAACGGCGATCGCCCGTATCGGCGAGGCTCAGCGACAGATCGAGAACCTGATTCAACTGGCGAAGTCGGGCGGGGACCCGCAGACCCGCGGTTTCTATCCCAATCTGACGTTTCGCTACAGCGTGAATCCGCAGTTCACCCGCGATCCCTTCGGCGATCCGCTCTTTGCCGATGTATCGAGGGACTGGACCGACCGGGGTGTCTTTTCCATCACGCTCACACAGCCGCTCGACGGGTTTCTGCCCTCGTCGCCCACGCGGACCCGAATCGCCAATCTGGAGACCGACCTCGCCGATACCCGGGTTACCTACACGGCCACCATGCGGGGGCTCGAGCTGCAGGTGCGCAACCTGGTCGCCCGCCTGGAGCAGTTGCAATCAACCATCGCCAACCGTGAGCGAAACGAGCGCCTCGCTCAGCGCGCCTTCGAGCTGGCGCAGCAGGCGTACGCGGCCGGAACGCGCGAACTGCTGGAACTGAGAAACGCGGAGCAGGAGCTGCAGACCGCGCAACTGCAGGTGCTGCAGGGCAAGCTGGATTACATCCAGGCCCTGCTCGACCTGCGGTACATCCTGAACATGACAACCGAAGAGTTGCAGGGAGTGAATCGATGAACGTACAGAAGAGAATGCGATCCACGCGCGGTGTGGTATTGGCGATCGTGGCATCGCTGGTCATCGCGGTGAGCTTTGCCGCGTGCAACGGACGGGCGGACGAGGCCGCCGAAAACGGTGACAACGGCGAAAACGGGGTGACGCGGACCGCCTTCGCGGTCAACACCACGGTCGTGCGCGAAGGGGCGATTGCGGACTACATCCGGGTAAACGGTGACGTCCATCCGGTATCGAGCGTAGACGTCTTTCCGGATGTTGCCGGCGAGCTCCGGCGGCTGCACGTCCGCGTCGGCGAGCGGGTCCAGGTGGACCAGGTGATCGGTGAGGTAGACCGGTCGCGCCCCGGCCAGACGTTCGCGCCCAGTCCCGTTCGGGCAACCATTTCGGGAACCGTGGTTGCCCTGCCGGTTTCGGTTGGTTCGATGGTGGGAACCGGTTCGCCGATTGCCCGTATCGCCCGCACCGAGGAACTCGAGATTCGCACTGCGGTGGCCGAACGCTTCGTGTCCCGCATGAGCCTCGGAATGCCCGCTACCGTGCGGTTTGATGCCTTTCCCGGCGAAACCTTCGCCGCACGCGTCACCGAAGTGAGCCCGGTGCTCGACACGCAGACGCGCAGCCTGGGACTGAAGCTGACGCTGAACCGCCGCGACGCGCGGATCAGGCCGGGGATGTTTGCCAAGGTTCAGCTGATCACGCAGCAGCGCGATGGAGTGGTTGTGGTGCCGTCGGCCACCATCGTGCGGCGCATGGGTGAGACCTTCATCTTCGTGCTGCGCGAGGACGGCGAGCACGTCGAGCGGCGGTCGGTTCGGGTCGGGATTGAGATCGACGGCCGTGCCGAGATCGTTGAAGGATTGCGCGCAGGCGAAGAGGCGGTCTATCAGGGACAGAGCTTGCTCGAGGACGGAGCGCTGGTCCGCGTGATCGAACGACGCGACTTCACCGAAGAGAGGAGCCGCTCATGACTCTGACCAAGACGGTGGTGGGGAAGCCCACCACCCTGTTCATCATTTTTGCGCTGCTGGTTGGATTTGGTCTCTATACCGCCTCCGATCTCGCAATCGACCTCTTTCCCGAGATTGACGCGCCCTTTCTGGTCGTGCTCACCAACTACGACGGTGCCGGTCCCGAAGAGGTTGAACGCAGCGTTACGCGGGTGCTGGAGAGCCAGCTCAGCAACGTCAGCAACATCGAGCAGATCACCTCGTTCTCGTCGGAGGGGTTCAGCCAGGTGAGCATCGAGTTCACCTGGGGGACCAACATGAACGAGGCGTCCAACGAGGTGCGTGACCGGCTGGAGTTTGTTCGCGACGTGCTGCCGTCGGGAGTGCGGTCGCCTCAGATCTTCAAGTTCGACCCGTCGCAGTTCCCGATCATGACCATGCAGGTTTCGGGAAACCGCTCCGCCGAAGAGCTCCGGCAGCTCGCCGAAGACGTCATCCAGCCGCGCCTCGAGCAGATCGACGGTGTGGCGCTGGCATCGGTGAGCGGCGGCCGCGACCGCGCGGTGCGCGTTGAGGTACCGCAGGACCGGCTCGAGGCATACGGCCTTACCCTCACGCAGATCTCGCAGGCACTGCGCTCCCAGAACGTGCAGGTTGCCGGCGGCCGGATCACCGAGGGAAACACCAACTACCTGGTGCGGACCGCCGGGGAGTTTCGCACCATCGATGAGATCCGGGACACCGTCATCTCGTGGCGGCAGACGGCCAACGCGGTTGGGGCGGGCCCCGGGGCCCCGGCGGGGATGCAGCCGATTCGTCTGCGCGATGTGGCCAACGTCTACGACGATTTCCGCCGTGAAGACACCGCGGTCTACATCAACGGGTCGTCGGGCGTCATTCTCTCGGTGCAGCGACAGAGCGGAACCAATTCGGTTCAGACCGCCGACAACGTGCTCGAGCGACTCGACTCGATTAACGCCGCCCTTCCCGAGGGGGTGGAACTCGGCGTTGTGCTCGACACCACCGAGATCATCCGCGATTCGCTGCGCGACGTGTCGTCGTCTGCAATTCTCGGCGCCATATTCGCGGTGCTGGTGCTCTTCGTCTTCCTGCGCAGTTTTCGCACCACCTTTGTGATTGCCGTCTCCATTCCGGTCTCGCTCATCATCACCCTGATGCTGATGTACT
>REDM01000256.1 GCA_007693485.1 Spirochaetaceae bacterium | reverse complement strand
CCTACGCCCAGCTCGCTGCGGGCTGGAACCTGCTGGTGGAGCTCGGCCTCGCGCTTGGGGTCAACATGGACAAGACCGAGCGTGCGCGCAAGGTGGGTAACGAGTTTACGCCCGCGGGCTGAACTCGCCGGACCACACTGCCAAGAAAACCGCAACGAACCTGCGGAAAAAAGGCGATTTTCCGCAACTATCCTGCGAAAATCAGCCGATTCCCGCGATGGAAACGTGCTTGGTCTCGAGGTACTCGTCCATGCCCTCGATGCCCAGTTCGCGGCCGATGCCGCTCTCTTTCATGCCGCCGAAGGGGCAGTTGCTGGTGGCGGGGACCGCGTCGTTGATGCAGACGGTGCCGGCTTCGAGGCCCTCCATCACGCGGAAGGCACGGGTGAAGTTGCTGGTGAAGGCGTAGGCAGCGAGGCCGTAGCGGCTGTTGTTGGCCATGGCGAGGGCCTCTTCTTCCGTGTCGAAGGGGACCACCGGGGCAACCGGGGCAAAGGTCTCCTCGCGCATGCAGACCGCTCCGTCGGGGACGTCGGCGAGCACGGTGGGCTGCAGGAAGAATCCCGCGCTTCCGGGCACCGCCTCGCCGCCGCAGAGCAGTCGGGCGCCGGCGGCAACCGCGTCGCGCACGTGGGCGATGGCATCGTCGAGCGCCTGCTGATTGACCATTGCGCCGACGTCCACGCCCGCTTCGAGGCCGTGGCCCACCTTCAGCTCGCGCGCACGCTCCACAAAGCGCTCGAGGAAGCGGTCGTAGATGGAGCGCTCCACGTAGATGCGGTTGGCGGCGATGCAGGACTGGCCGGTGTTTCGAAACTTGGTGATAATCGCCCCCTCCACCGCCTGCTCGAAGTCGGCGTCGGCAAAGATCAGCACGGGGGCGTGGCCGCCGAGCTCCAGCGAGAGCTTGGTGACCGTCTGCGCGGATGCCTCGATGAGCTTCTTCCCGACTTCGGTGGAACCGGTAAACGAGATCTTGGCACAGATGGGATTCTCGCTGAACTCCGCGGCGATCGGGGCGGCCGGGCCGCAGATCACCTGGAAGACGCCGGCGGGAACCCGGGCCTCGTGCATGCACTCGGCGAGTTTGATGGCGCAGACCGGCGTCTGGCTCGCGGGTTTCAGCACCACGGTGCAGCCGGCGGCCATGGCGGGTGCAATCTTGCGCGCCGCCAGCAGCAGCGGGAAGTTCCACGGCGAGATGGCGGCCACCACGCCGATGGGCTGGCGCAGGACCAGATGGCGCTTGCCGTCCACCTGGTGCGGTACCACGCGTCCGTAGGCGCGGCGCGCCTCCTCGGCAAACCAGCGGAAGTGGTCCACGGTTGCGTGTACCTCGGCGAGGGACTGCCCAAGCGGCTTGCCGTTCTCGCGGGTGATGTCGCGCGCGATCTCTTCTGCGCGGCGGCGCAGTCCGTCGGCCACGGCCAGCAGGAAGTCGCCGCGCTTGATGCCGGTGAGCGCGCGCCAGCCGGGAAGCGCCCGCTTCGCTGCTTCCAGGCTGCGGCGGGCGAGGTCGCGGTCACCGGTGGCAACGCGCGCGATCTCTTCGCCCGATCCCGGGTCTGCTACCACCCTGTGGCTGCCGGTGTCGATCCATTCTCCGTTGAGGTAAAGCTTGTACGTATCCATTACTGTGGTACCTTCTGCCAGTCGTTGAGAAATTGCTGCATGACCTGATCGGTAAGCGGATGCTCGTAGAGCAGGCTCATCACGTCGTAGGCCATCGTACAGATATCCGCGCCAATCAGGGCCGCGTTCAGCACGTGCTGCGGGTGGCGGATGGCCGCCACGATGATCTCGGTCTGGTAGTCGTAGTTCTGATAGATGGTACGGATCTCGGAGACCAGGGTCATGCCGTCCTGGCCCACCTGATCGAGCCGCCCCACGAAGGGGCTGATATAGGCGGCACCCGCCTTGGCCGCCAGCAGCGCCTGCACGGCCGAAAAGTTGGTGGTGACGTTGGTCTTGATGCCCTCGGCGGCGAGCCGTCGCACGGCGATCAGCCCTTCCTTCATCACCGGAACCTTCACCACCACGTTATCGGCGAGCTTTGCGAGGGCGCGGCCCTCGGCAACGATGGTATCGGCGTCGAGACCCATGGCCTCCAGACTCACCGGTCCGGGAACCATGCGGCAGATTTCGGGGAAGAGTTCGGCGGGGCTGCGTCCTGCACGGGCAACGTGGGATGGATTGGTGGTAACCCCGTCGATGATGCCCCAACCGAGCACCTCCCTGATCTGGTCAATGTCGGCGGTATCGAGAAAGAGCTTCACTCGTGGCCTCCCGCGTGAGTTTTTTCACAGTACGCGGTAGTTTCGGCCACAAACCGAGGATCGTCAAGGGCAGAGAAGCGCGCGCTGGATTTTGGCAGGGCCTTGTGCTACATTATTCTGTAAGTAAGAACGGAACCGATCGAGGGGCCCACTCAATGACCGCAGATACTCACAAGTCCACCGTGCTCGCCGAGGTGCTCGGGGCGCACCGCGCCCTGCTCGGTTCTTCAGATGTGCCCAGGGCGGTAACCGAGTCGCTTGCCAAGGTGGGGCGTGCCGCCGCGGTCGATCGCGCGTACATCTTTGAGATCACGGGGACCGATGGGGACGAGTTCTTCGCATCCCAGCGCTACGAATGGGCGAGCGAGTCGGTGGATCCGCAGATTGACAATCCCCAGCTGCAGAATTTTCCTCTCCGGGCGGCGGGATACTCTCGCTGGCTCGACTCGTTTCTGCAGTTTCGCCCCATCTACGGCAATATTGATGAACTTCCCGCGCATGAGCGACCCGGACTCGAGGAGCAGGGGATTGTTTCGATTCTGATCGTTCCGATCTTTGCCAATTCGCAGCTGTGGGGGTTTGTGGGTTTTGACGACTGCCTCACCCGCAGGGTTTGGATCGAGGCCGAGGTGGACCTGCTGGTGTCGCTGACGGTCTCGTTAGGGTTTGCCCTGAGCGGTTCAGGTGCCGCCCTGGACTCTGCGACTACGGCGTCGCTTGCGATGGTTGGCCGGTTGCTCGACGTCCATTCGGCCATGTTTTCCGACACCCCCATGGACCACCTGATGCAGCGCACCCAGGCACGGGTGCGCATCCTGATTGAGGCACACCGGTATCTCATTGCATGCGGTTCGTCGAAGACCATCGCCATGGCCGATCTGCTCCATGCGCTCACACCGCACTTTGATGCAATCAGCTCGTGTGGAGCGGAGGGCCCCGCCGGGCGTATCCAGGTATCCTCGAGCACAATCGCGCTTGCCGTTGACCGCGCGCTGGATGTGGTTATTGTCCTGGCGGACGTGCTGGCGGTGATCGCCTGCAATGACGCCACGGGCTGCGTGGACCTCACCGATGTGCGGCTGGGGGTTTCGCTTCAGACCGCCGAGGGCAAGGGCGAACTGACCATCACCGCCATGGACAAAGACGGGACCCCGACTGAAGGGTTGCCACCCCTGGACGGCATGGCTCACGTGCTTCTGCGGCGCGTGCAGGAGCAGATGCGCGCGACGATAGTGCGTACCACCGTCGCGGGCCTGCTCTTCCGGCTGCAGTTCCCGGTCGAATAGTTTCAGTCGCGCCGGTCCATCGGGCCGGCGATCGCGAGCGGCCGGCCGGCACCGCCGTCTTCGTCGGTGTCGCTGAGCCGGAAGAACGACGCCCGATCTGCAAGTCCCTCCGCCTGGGAAGAGAGCTCTTCGGCCATGGAGGCAAGCTCCTCGGCGGAGCTCGCGTTCTGCTGCACCACCTGCTCGAGTTGCTGGATTGCCTTGTTGATCTGATCGGCGCCGGCGGTCTGTTCGCGTGTGCTTGCGCTGATCTCCTGAATCAGGCTTGCGGTTTTCTCAATGGCGGGAACGATGTCACGCAACAACGCGTTTGCTTCGTTCGCCACGGCACCGCTGGTCTTCGCTCGCGCGTTGATGTCCGCGGCGGCCTGCCCGCTGCGCTCGGCCAGCTTGCGCACTTCTCCGGCTACCACCGCAAAGCCTCGCCCCGCCTCGCCCGCTCGTGCCGCCTCGATTGCCGCGTTCAGGGCGAGGAGGTTGGTCTGCCGTGCGATCTCCTCAATCACGCCGATGCGCTCGGTGATGTCGGTCATTGCCTCGGTGGCTTTCTCCAGCGCCCCGCGCCCGTCCGTTGCCTGTTCGGCGGAACTGCGGGCCAGCTGATCGGTTTCCCGCGCGTTCTCTGATGCGTGCTGGATGTTGGAGCTCATCTCTTCCATGGACGAAGCAACTTCTTCGGCTGCCGACGCCTGCTCCGCCGAACCGTTGGAAAGGGCATCCGCCACGGAGCGCACCTGTTGGCTGCCTGAGCTCATCGCACCGGCCGATTCCTGAATAAACGAGATCACACCGCTGAGGCGCTCGGTCATGTTGACCAGGGCGCGTGAGAGGTCCCCCACTTCGTCGCCCCGCCGCACCAGGGCTTGATCCAGGGAGGCTGACAGGTTTCCCGACGCAATCTCCTGCGCCATGGAGACGGCAGCCGCAACCGGCCGGACCACCGCGCGCGAGAGGATAAAAACCAGCGATCCAACACTGAGCAGCGCGACGACGGCAACGATGGTCAGGATCACCGTCACCATGGTTCGCGTCATCTGCGCGATCACCGCGGCGCGAACGCCCAGAAAGAGCATCCCCACCACGTCTCCGGTTACGGATCGAATGGGCATGTAGGCCGCGCGGAAGGGAACGCCCTGGATCTGCGACGGACCGTAGAAGACCTGTCCGCGCTGCAGGACGGCGGATTCAATCTCGGGGTTCCCCAGCCGGGTGCCGACGATGCGCTCACCGGCGGCGTTGCGGATGGTGGTGACCAGACGGGTATCGCCGTCAAAGACGGTGACCTCCGCGTTGTGGACCGCGCCAAGCGCGTCGACGTAGGCCGGTTCGCTCAGCACAAAGCCGGTGGAGACGGCGCCAATCTGCGTGCCGTCTGCCGCCCGCAGAGCGGTAGCCCCGCGCAGCGAAAGCCGCACCACGGCGCCGGGTTCAATGCCCACCCGGGTGCCGCCGGCGAGCGCGGCCCGGAGGGTGGTCTGATTGGCGATGCTGTCGCCAAACTGGTTGGGCGCGTGGGCGCGAACAAACACCGTGCCCTGGGTGTCGGTAACCACAAAGAACTCCGTCCCGAATGCGCGCATGGCCAGTCTGCCCAGTTCGATTGCCGCCGCACGATCCCCCGCCTGCAGGGCGGAGGCGAGCCGGGCGGAGTCGGTGAACCATTCCAGCATGGACTCGAGATCGCGGGTACGCTCGTCCAGATCGCGCTGAACAGCCGCCGCCTTCACCTCCACTTCGTTCTGAAAGAAGTCGGTCATGCTTTGGTTGATCACATAGGCAACCGTCCCAACCACCGCCGCGGAGAGCACCGTGATTGCCACCAGCACCGGCACGATGAGGCGCGCGGCCAACTTGAACTTCACCGACATCGGGTACCTCCTGAACGAGAAGCCTGTCAAAAACTGACTTAAATGCTAAAAAATAAATATTCATTTTAACCTGAATATTTTTGATTTGTCAATTTCTTCCCGCCCGGGTGTTGAGGGATGGGTGCGCTGACGCCTTTACGGCAGGAACGGGGCCGGGTATACTTTTCACTGAATTCGCATGACCAAAAACCTGCTTCACCTCTTTCGTCGATCGGCGATCCTTTTTTTGACGCTTACCCTCCTGCTCCTGATTGCGGCCTACCTGATTCCCAGCGCACTGCGCCAGCGCGAGCGCGCCGAGGCGGAACTGCGCGTGGCGGTGCAACTGCACGCGCTTGCCCTCGATCGCGACATCCTGGGGTATACCGACCGTGTTCGAGCCCTCGCGAGTCGAACGGAAATCCGGCGTGCGCTGCAAGAACACCTTGACGGAAGAACCTCACGCGAAGAGCTGCTGAGTTACACCGCGCCGCGGTTTGCCGACGGTGTTTCGGTCTATCAGGATCTGCTCGCCGCCGCGCGCTACGACGTTCACGGCAGTCTGGTGGCAGCCTGGGGCGGGCCGCTTGCTCCGCCGGCACCGGACGTGCACCTCGAATCAACCGTGGTGGATGCCTGCGACCGGGGAGACGGCTGCATCGAGCTTCGGGTAACGGTGCCAATTGTCGAGGACGGGCGCGTGCTGGGACACGACGTGGCGCTCTTTCGTATGGACGGCGCGCTGACCGCCCCGGTCGCGGGACTCACGCTTGGGCTCGAGTCTCCCGCGCCCGAGCCGGGATGGCGCGCTACGTCCGAGCCCATGCCTAACTCGGGACTGACGCTGCACGCCCGCTACCCGCTGCGGCTGGTGCGCGGTTCGCCGGGCCGAATGGACCGCATCACGGTAATCTACGTGATGCTGATGGTGCTGCTGACGCTCGCGATTGGGTACGGCACCCTCTACCGCGGCGCGCGCCGGCTGATCGATGCGCTGCTGAAGCAGGAGCAGAGACTGGTGGAGTTATCGAGCCGCAACGAGTTGCTTGTCAGGGAAACCAATCACCGGGTGAAGAACAACCTGGCGATGGTGATCGGCATGATCGATCTGCAGATGGAAGGGCGTGACGAGCCGCGCTCGACGGCGGTGCTCACCGATCTGCGCGAGCGGATACGGTCGGTAAGCGAGATCCACGACTTCCTCTATCGCGGCAGCGATCTTCACGGCGTTCCGTTGGTGGACTACCTGGACAAGCTGGTCCAGCAGACCGTCAATACCCTGGCCCGTCGCCCGGTGCACGCCACAATCAGCGGAAGCGCGACGACGCTGCCGCCCGACACGGCGTTGACGGTTGGGTTTCTGGTATCCGAACTGTGCACCAACGCCCTGAAGTACGGCCTGGCCGGGGGCGGCGAACTCGCGGTAACGGTGACCGAGGAGCAGGGGATGATTGCGGTTGCGGTCAGCGACAATGGCCCGACCATCAACCCGGCGATCGATCCGCTGAACGCGGACGGATTTGGTCTGCGCATGGTGCGCGTCTTTGTCGACCAGCTCG
>REDM01000188.1 GCA_007693485.1 Spirochaetaceae bacterium | reverse complement strand
GGGGGATGAAGGCCAAGGGGGTACCTCCTGTGCGGTTCAGGTTTGGGTCTACCCCTCTATAACGCAGCAAAAGTTCCCGGTGCTTCACGGTTCAGCAAAAAAAGAACAGCTTTTGGAACACTCTCTGTGGACAAAACTCGGAAAACTACTGCACGATCGCAAACCGTCGTCTACAATGGCCAACAGAGTGGAGATACCGATGGAAGCAGCACAAGCGAGTCGTAGCGACGAAGTATTAGCGACCCTGCGACGCATTATTCGGGCGTTGGAGTTGCACTCCAAGCAGCTGAGCAAATACGTTGGCCTTACCGGACCTCAACTGGTCGTACTGCGTGAGATCGGCGCGCTACCCGAGTCCTCGGTCGGGAACATCGCTCGAAAGGTAAGCCTGAGCCACGCCACGGTCACTCGGATCATTGATCGCCTTGAGGAGAAGCAGCTTGCGATTCGGTTGCGGAGCCAGACGGACAAGCGGCGGGTTACCCTGCAGGTCACCGAATCGGGACGCGCGATACTGGATGCCCATCCGAGCTACTTCCAGGAGCGGTTCGTCAAGGATTTCGAACAGTTGGCCGATTGGGAAAAAACACTTATCCTCTCGTCGCTGCAGCGGGTCGCGTCAATGCTCAGTGATCCGGTTACTACGGCGAGTGGTTCCAAAGATGGAAGCGAAGATGCGGCGCTGGATGTGAGCGCCCAACCTTCCGAGGAACCCGGGTGGTAGCCCTGCACGAGGGTTTATGGTATACCCTCCCTGATTGCGTCAGATACCCACAACCCGGAGGAACGAGATGAGACTGGTTTGCCTCGACCTCGAAGGGGTACTGGTTCCCGAGATTTGGATCAGTGTTGCAGAAGTTACCGGTATCCCCGAGCTTCGGCTGACCACCCGGGACATCCCCGACTACGATGAACTGATGAACCACCGCCTCGGCATCCTCGACCGGGAGGGCATCCGCTTGCCCGACATACAGGCCGTGATCGAAACCCTCGACCCGCTTCCAGGAGCGGCGCCCTTCTTTGAAGCGCTGCGCGCCCGAACTCAGGCGGTCATTTTGTCGGACACCTTCGTACAGTTTGCAGGCCCGTTGATGAAGAAGCTGCGCTTCCCCACCCTGTTCTGTAATGAATTGCTGGTTGATAGCGAGGGCAAGATCACCGGCTATCGCCTTCGTCAGGCGGACGGAAAGCGCCACGCAGTCACCGCGTTTCGCTCTCTTAATCTTCAAGTTATTGCGGTGGGAGACTCGTACAACGACCTGTCGATGATTCGCGCGGCCAACGCGGGTGCGCTGTTTCATCCGCCGGACACCATCGTCGCCGAACACCCCGATCTGCCGGTATTCCGCGACTACGACGCCCTGCTCTCATTCCTCACCTCGGCGCCGATTCACGCGGAACCGCACGCGTGAACCGGGGGCCGTGCACAGGCGCGCGGACGACCTGCTTACCGGCGTATTTCGCACCGGCGCACTAAAAATTCAAGAGCGCTGAGATCTGTTCCCACGCGAGATCGCGGTATCTCAGGAAGTCGCTCGTCTGCGCGGGGTCGTCGATGTAGCGCAGCAGACCGTTGGCCTGACCAAGGAGCAGCCGATGGGTCTCAATCAGGCCCACAACTACGTTGTAGTCGTCCCCGCCCACCGAACCGGTGTCCAGGAGCGCCTGCAACGCGTCGACTGAGCTTCGCGTCAGAGCGATGGTCTCCTGCGTCAGGCGGGTGGCGATATCGACTCCGTATCCACCGGCAGCAAAACCGTCGGCCACCGTCCCCAGAACCAGGTAGGAGAAGTAAAGGTTTGACGCGCTCACCACGCCCAGAGCGTAGAGCTGGGGATCCTCGTCGGCGGCAAGAGGCGCCGCTCCCCACGTGAATGAAACCACCAGTATCACAGCCAGAACGGCAGAAAGACGTTTCATCGGCAGGACTCCTCTTCGGCCACTCTAACCGGTTTTTGCCGCCGGGGCAACTCGCGTCATACCGGAAGATCCAGTGGGGTTTCCATCAGCCCCGGTATCTCGGTTGCCGCCTCGGTCAGCGACTCACGCGTTCCCATCACTACAACAGCCGCCTCGGCCTCGGCGGCGAGCAGCCGCTGCGCGGCGCGCTGCACCTGGTCGGGCGTGATCCCGATCATAGCGTCGCGCTTTGCCTGACGGATCTTTTCACTGACCCGATAGAGGATCCGCTTGAAGCTGACCAACCCCCGCTCTGCCGGAGCAAGCGGCCGCAACTCGCCCCCTACGGTTCCCAACACCGCCAGGTCGAGCTCCCGTATCTCAACCGGCGTGCGGGCGAAGTGCTCAAGGGCAGCGTGATACCGCTGCAGCGTTGCGGTGACGTTTGGATCGCGGTAGGAGCCAAAGACAAAGACCTGCTCGGCACCGCGGCTGGACGAGAACGCGCCGTAGGCGCCGCCCTTCATGCGAATCTCTTCCCAGAGGTAACCGGTACTCATCAGATGGCCCAGAATGACCTCTGCGGTCTGCTCCGGGGTGCCGATTGGAGAGCCACGCATCGCGCGCGCCACATAGTTCACCCCCGCGGGAACAACCAACGCCTCGGCTCGATGGTTCAACATCGACCGTCTTCCCAGCAGCGGGATCGACTCTGCTCTGGGCGGCCCCAAGGGGAGAGCAGTGGCAATCTGCCCAGCGGCCGCGACGGCCCGGTCGAGCGACCTTCCGTCGGCGGTAACCGCCATGGTCAATCGATTGCGCCCGAGGACGTGAGCCCTCAGCGCCTCCAGAGCGTCCGCCATGCGCCGTGGCGCGGTGGCATCGTCGTGGCCGGCGATGGAGAGCAGCTGGGAGATCCCCTTCCACTGTTCCTCCACCGCGGCAGTTGCGGATAGAAGCGACGCCGCCCGGGTCATGCTGTAGGCGTGGCCTGCGGGAATAACCGACGAACGCATATCGTTCCGCACCTCGGTCAGCACCTCCTGAATGCGCCGAAGATTGGTGAAATCTGCCTCACGCAGGATGCGCGAGACCAGATTAACCGCGTCGGGCAGGGCGTCATCCAGCGCACGCATGCGGAAAAAAAGCATCGGAACCACGCGATCGGGGTTGTCGGCGTGGCAGCCCACCTCCGGTCGGGCGGAGAATCCACCGGTATGCAGGGCAAGCCGCGTTGCCAGCTCGTCATAGGACACGCCGGGCAGGCCGCATTCGTTGACCACGGCCGTGAAGAAGGGAACCGCGGGCAGAAGCTCCGACGGCAAATCATCCAGCGAGAAGGCGAGGTCCAGATAGGTGATGCCGTTGGTGAACACCTCGTGTGCGTAGAGATCGATCCCGTCGGGCAAGGTTCGCTTCTCGAAGGGGATTCGCTCAACCTCGCGCGGCACGTCGCTTCGCTCGAGGAAAGGGATCCGCGCAATGTCTTCCGGCGAGTCCACCGCTCCCTGATACGCGGCGAGATCTTTCTGATCCTGCTCGATCCGCGCGAGCCCCTCATCATCCAGGCCGCGCTCGATCTCGCTGATGTGTTGGGAGAGTTCTTCCTGCTCGCGCGTCTGCTGATCCTGATCGGGCGTCACTACCAGCGTGGTTCGGTGCGAGTTCTGCAGAAAGTAACGGTCGATCAGTTTCTCGAAGAAGCGCGGGTCGGCTTCAACCGCCGCTTTCAACTGCGCGAACGGCTCGGCAAAGCGCAGCGTTACCTCCGGCGAACCGCCGTGCAGCCAGCCTCTCAGCGCCCGACGCATGAGCCGCAATCCGTACGGTCCGCCCCCGCGGATTTCGCGGTTTCGAAACTCCACCTTGCGCAGGGCCGCGGTCACCAGATCGGCGGGAATTCCGGTGTCCCGCAGACGCCGCAGCTCGCCCAGAACCAGCTCCTCAATAGCGCCCTGATTGGAGGCCTCGGTTCCCCGCATGCCCACCGAGAAGACCAGCTCGTAGAGTTCGGTCTCAATCCCGGTTGGCGACGAGAGATCGTCGCCAAGATCGGACTCAACGATCGCCTTCTCCAGCGGCGAGCCGGAGTGGCCAAGGAGAATCTCGGCCAGAATTTCCAGGGCAAGCACGTCCGGCTGCCGGTCAATGGGACAGAGCAGCCAGTTCAACGTAACCGACGAGTCGTTGGCGGTTGGGGCATCCACGGGAAAGGTTCTGTGCATTTCGCGCGGCGCATCCCAGCGCGGCTGAGCCGGCACTGGTGCGTCAATGCTGATGCGCTCAAACCGGGAGAAGAAGGTGTCGTGCAGGAAGTCGAGGGTTCGCTCGGTCGGGATGTTGCCGTAGAGGAACACCCGCGTATTGGATGGATGATAGTAGGTACGGTGAAAAGCAACAAAGGCGTCATAGGTCAGCTGGGGGATGAATCGCGGGTCGCCACCGGAATCGTGGGCGTAGAGGGTATCGGGGAAGAGCGACCGGTAGGCCCATTCGGACGCAATGGAATCGTGGGTTGAATAGGCCCCCTTCATCTCATTGTAGACCACCCCGGTAATCTCAAGTTTTCCGTCCGAATCAAGCTGTAACCGGTGCCCCTCCTGGCGAAACATCTCCGGCTTGAGCAGCGGAAAGAATACCGCGTCCCCGTAGACCCGCATGATATTGAAGAGGTCCTTCTCCACGGTGCTGCTCGCCGGATAGACCGTCTTGTCGGGGAAGGTGTAGGCGTTGAGAAAGGTGCTCATGCTGCCTTTCAACAGCAACAGAAAAGGGTCCTTCAGCGGAAACGTCTGCGACCCGCAGAGCACCGTGTGCTCGAGAATATGTGCAATACCGGTCGAGTCCGCCGGCAGGGTCTTGAAGGCAAAGGCAAAGAGGTTCTCGATGTCGTCATTGGCAACGTGATAGACCTCGGCGCCCGTGGCGCGGTGCCGATACAGCAATCCGGTGGAGCGATACTCGTCCAGGTTGTGCTGAGTAACAAAGTCGTAGGCCGGATGGTTGGCCGGTTGTAGTGCGGAACGCATGAACAGACTCCTCGTGTTGTAGTGATCTACCGGTATATTCTCTTCCGACGGCTAATGCGCGACGGAAAGTGAAGCGAGCATGTGGCGCACGCACGCAAGCGAGTTCTCCGACGTCTCCCGCAGAAAGTTTCGTATGTTGATGCCGTCGATGCCGGTCGCCCGATCGGATATCGTTCGCACAAGCTGAAAGGGCACCGAGTTCCAGGCAGCAACCAACGCGACGCTCGCTCCTTCCATCTCCACCGCATCGCCGGCGAGTTCACTCCAGACCGACTGCCACTGCGGCTCATCGGCATCGGTGACAAACCGGTCGCCGGTCAGCACGCGCCCCACATGGAGGCGCCCCCGCTCAGGACGGAACGATTCCGCCGCCCGACGCAGTTCCGGGTCACAGGTCAGCACGCGAAACCCGGCGTAGGGCACCTCACCGCGCTGGAACCCGAGGGCCCCGGCGTCCAGATCGTACTGCAGACAGTCGGCGGCAACCAGGATATCACCCACCTGGAGCTGCGGTTTGAGCGATCCTGCAATGCCGGTGAAGATGATCCGCTTTGGCGAGAAGCGATCAATCAGATGCTGCGTGGTTGCCGCCGAAAGCGTCTTGCCCACCCCTGAGCGCGCAACCACCACCGGGGTATCGTCAATCTCGCCCTGATGATACCGAAACGAACGCATGCGCTGGTCGCGACGGTGGGTCATCGCCCCCAGAAACGCCGAGATCTCGCCGTCAATTGCGCCCAGAATCACCGTCATGCGGATTTCGCCGTTATCTCTGATGCCACCGTCATACGGTTGGAATATAGCCCCTGTGCAGTGCATCGGCAATGCGGCCGAGAGCTTCCTCCAGGATTGGGCGGGGCGTGGCAAAATTCAGGCGTTGGAACCCAAGACCACCGTGCCCAAACTGCACGCCATCGGAGAGCTTCACCCTCGCCTGGTGCTGCAGCAGGCGCTTCAGCTGGGACTCGCTGAGGCCGCGCTCGGCGCAGTAGTGCCGCAGGTCGAGCCACGCGATGTAGGTCGCCTCCTGCACACCGGCACGGACTCCCGACATCCGATTGGCAACCGCGGTCCGCAGCAGCGCGTGGTTTCCCCGCAGGTAATCAAGCAAGGCATCGAGCCACGCGTCGCCGTGGCGATACGCCGCCTCCGTGGCGGTGAGCGAGAGCACATGCTGCAGTGAGAGCAGCCCGTCGCGCTCGCAAACCCGCCGCACCCGGGAGCGCAGCCCGGGATCGGGCACCACCGTCTGCGACGCCCCGATGCCCGCGAGGTTGAAGGTCTTGCTCACCGAGAAGCACGCCACGGTCAGCTCCGGCAGCACTTCCAGCATCGACACAAAGGGCCGCGGCTCGAAGATGATGTCGCTGTGGATCTCATCGCTGATAACGGTTACTCCCCATCGGCGCGATAGCTCGGCCAGCGCCGTGAGTTCGTCCCGGCTCCACAGTCGTGCCACCGGATTGTGCGGCGAGCAGAGCAGCAGTACCCGGGCGCCGTCACGAAAGAGCGCCTCCAGGTGTTCGAGGTCCATCGTGTAGACCCCAACGGTTTCCCGAAGCGGGTTGAGTACCAGGTGTCGCCCCTTGGAGCGGATCGCGTGAAAGAACGGGAAGTAGACCGGCGTCTGTACCACCACGGCGTCCCCGGGCTCGCTCACCGCGTCAATTGCGGCGCGCACCGCGGGCATCACAGCGGGGGTGGCCAGCAACCACGCCGGGTCGATCACAAGTCGGTTACGCCTCTGCTGCCATTCGCAGAAGGAGTGGCGGTAGGAGTCGCTTACCATGGGGTAGCCGTAGATCGGGTGGGCGACCCTGCGCGCCAGTGCATCGGTCACGGCGGCGGGCGCGGCGAAGTCCATGTCGGCCACCCAGAGGGGAATCACGTCGGGCGCCGTAATGTCCCATTTCACCGCACCGGTACCCCGCCGCTCAATGACGCGATCAAACAGCGCGTGAAAATCGGTAGTGCAGTCAGTCATGGCCGAAGTATACCCATCAAAGGCGCATCGTGAAGAGTCGGTGGTGGAGGGCAAGCGGTTTTGGTATGCTCGTGAGCATGATCAATCATGCCATGGTTCGACTCCGGTCCCTGCTGGTTCGCGAAATTCGCGCGTTCTTCCAGGCACGCGGGTACTTGGAGGTCGATACTCCCAAACTGGCGCCGAGCCTGATCCCCGAGGCCCACCTCGAGGTGTTCGCCACCGAGCTCATCAACCCCGACCACCCCTGCGTGCCGCTGTTTCTGATCCCTTCGCCCGAAGTATGGCATAAGCGCCTGCTCGCCGAAGGCTCGGGCAGCATCTTTGAAATCACCCACTGCTTTCGAAACGGCGAACAGATCGGCCCCTACCACAACCCCGAGTTCACCATGCTCGAGTACTACACTGTCGACGCGGATCATCTCGACTCGATCACTATCACCGAGGCGCTCTTCACCCACCTGCTCGACGCCCTCACTCCCGAGATTGCCGCAATGCCGGGGCCCGGCGGGCGCCGGTCCGAGCAATCCCGGAACGCACCACCAGCGCGCGATCTGACCGTCGGCCACCGACATCTGGAGCGGCTTCTGCCACCCTTCACGCGCACCAGCGTCCGTGACTCGGTGCTCGAACATACCGGGCTCGACCTCGACCTCCTGACCGACTCTGAGTCGCTTCGGACTGCGGTTCGGCAGTTGGGCCTTCACGTGGAAGACGAAGAGTCCTGGGCTGACACGTTCAACCGTCTCTTCGTGGATCGCGTTGAGCCGGCGATTGCAACCGACCGGCCCCTCATCCTTACCGACTACCCCTCCGGCATCCCCGTCCTTGCCTCCGAGGGCAACGATCCGCGCTACCGCAACCGGTGGGAGCTCTACGTGAACGGTGTGGAGCTCGCGAATTGCTATGCCGAGGAGACCGACGCAAACGCGGTCGCGCACTTTTTCGCCGAGCAGACGGCCGCCAAACGCGACGCCCGGGTGCCTCACGCCGTCGATCCGGACTACCCGCACCATTTTGGCCCCTCCTTTCCCCGCTGCTCCGGTGTTGCGTTGGGAGTGGATCGACTGCTCATGCTCCTCGCCGGAGAAATAAACATGAGTAGGGTGATTTTATTTGGAATGTCTGGTATACTTTCGGTATCAAATTATCGGTAATCGTAAGGACACACAATGATTCGTGCTGGTGGAATTGAGAAAGGCATGTGTCTGCTCATCAAGGGAGAGCCGCATGCTGTTGCGGAGCGAGAGTTTGTTAACCCCGGAAAGGGTTCCGCGTTCGTGCGGTTGAAGCTCAAGAATCTTCGAACGGGCCTGGTGCTGAGAGAGACGTACAAATCAAACGACAACGTAGAAACCGCGGACGTATTTGACCGCGACGTTCAGTTCCTGTATTCGGACGGTGAAAACTTCCACTGCATGGACATGGAAAGTTACGAGCAGTTTGATGTTCCCATGGCTGGTCTTGAAGACAAAGCCAACTACATGAAAGAGGGCGACACCTACACCCTGGTCATGTGGGAGACCACGCCAATTGACATCAAGATCCCGCTGAAAATGGTTTTTGTCGTCACCGAGGCGGCAGAAGGCGTCAAGGGAGACACCGTTCAGGGAGCTTCCAAGATCGTCAAAGTCGAGACCGGCCTGGAGGTCAAGGTCCCCATCTTCATCAAAGAGGGCGAGAAGATCCTGGTAAATACCGAATCCGGCGATTACGTGGAACGCGTAAATACATAGGGGGAATGAAGACATGAGAGTCACCACAAAAGGTCGTTATGCGCTGCGCGCATTGACCAAGCTCGCGATGCACGCCGAAGAGAGACCGATTCCCATCAAGCGGCTCGCCGAAGAGGAAGAGATTTCTCCGGAGTTTCTGGAACAGATCTTTTTTCGCTTGAAGAAGTCGGGAGTGATCCGATCGGTTCGCGGTCCGGGTGGTGGGTTCATGATGAACCGCGAGCCCGCCGATGTCTCCGTGCGCGAGATCTTCGACGCTGTTGGTGAGGGTATTGACCTCACTCCGTGCAGCAACTACTCCGACGACGGAAACGGCCACTGCGTTCGCGAAGACTTCTGCATCGTTCACGACGTTTGGCAGGAAGCCTCGGTTCACATCAACCAGTATTTCGACTCGCTGACGCTGGACAAGGTGATTGCCCGCGGCATGGACCGGTATCTGGCGGCGATGGAACGCCAGCGGGAAGCCGTCGCGACCTGATCGGAAGCCGTCACGGCCTGAACGCACGAGCCGCAACAGCAGCGGCACGGCTTCGCTACGAAGCCCCCGCTTGTTCAGCCGGCATCGGCATTGACTTCACGTGCAGATCGCGCTGCGGAAACGGAATCTCGATCTGGTTCCGGCGAAACGCTCGCCAGATCTCACGGGTCATCCATGAACTGGCAAATATCCGCTCTCGGGCATCCCGGATCCACGTCCCCACCGACACCGTAATGCCCGAATCGTCAAACGACCGAAACAGTACCCGCGGTTCGGTCTCCTCTACCCGAAACGGGTTCTCAAGCGAAACCGCCCGAAGAATCTCTTCCACCCGGTCCAGATCGCTGGAGTACGAAACCTGCACCATGTTCACCACAATGATGCGCAGATCCTCATACGAGTAGTTATGAATGTATCGGCTGATCAGCTCAGAGTTGGGCACGATGATCGTCTCGTTGGTGACGGTGTTGATCACCGTTGAGATCATCCGAATCTGGTACACGGTTCCCTCGTAGTCGTGGACCAGAATGCGATCACCTTCCTTCAAGGGTCTGGTGAGAATGATTACGATGCCCGCAAAAAAATTGGCAACCACGTTCTGCAGCCCGAACCCAATACCAATACCGAGAACACCGAGTATGACGGCTAACGATGAGAGGTTGATACCGATGACCGACAGACCAATCACCATGGCGATGATCAGCACTACATAGCGGATCAGACTTGCAATAGAAAACCGGCGAGCCGGATCAAGACCAATTTTGGCAAGAAAACGCGACTCCACCGCCTGCTTCGCCAGGTGCGCAACCCACGACGCTACCGAGAAAACCGGGATCATCAGCAGAATGGTGACAACCGACAACCGCGTTCCACCGGACTCAAAGAACGGCTCGTTGAGTACCGCTACAATGCGACTGACCAGGGCAAAGATCTCCGCGCCAAGCAAACCACCCACGTACGCAACGGCAAGCAGCGGAAATATTACCAAGTAGACCCGCCGAATCCAGGTGATCACCGTGCGGCGAGCTGCCTCCGGCGCCTCTAGCCTGGTGAGCAGTCGCAACGCCACCAGCCGTATCACCCGGTACGCAGCCCAGACCAGAGCCAGCGGCAGCACCAGGCGCAGCAATACCGCCAGCACACTCACGTTCACCGGGTACTCGCCGATCGTAATCGGCTCGTTCAGCATGCTCCACAGGTTCTCCACACGGTGCTCCTTGACGGGTTCTGATTCTGTTTTCTCTATCGGTATGTTCTGGAGCCCACCTTACGTGGGGAGTCGCTCCCCTCTGGCGGCGCGAGGCAGAGCGCGCTAAAATGGCCGACGGAGGCTGCCATGCGAGTAATTGCCGAGAAAAGCGTCGCCGTTATCGTTGACGTTCAGGAGCGTCTCTTTCCGCATATGCACGACGGGGAGTCGCTGCATTCCGCGCTGGTCACGCTGATTCAGGGGATGCAGATACTGAAGGTGCCGATGCTGGTCACCGAGCAGTACCGAAAGGGGCTTGGTCCGACGCTGGATACCATCAGCGATCGCTTCGAGCAGTTTGAGCCCATCGAGAAGATGTCGTTCAGCTGCTGTGACGATCAGGGATTTCTCACCCGTCTCGGCCCGACCGATGCCCAGTTTGTGATTCTGGCGGGAATCGAGGCCCACGTCTGCATGCTGCAGACCTGCATGGACCTGCTGGAAGCGGGGTACGTTCCGGTGGTGGTCGTCGATGCCATCTCGTCTCGGAAGGCGCATGACAAAGAGGTCGCTCTCGACCGGATGCGCAGTCGCGGCGCTCTGTTGACCACCACGGAATCAATTCTGTTCGAGCTGTGCCGCAGAAGTGGCACCGATCAATTCAAGGCGATCTCCAAGCTGGTGAAGTAGTCCGTGCCGGCGCGCGCACCCACGCCGGCGGCCTGATTTGGTTTCGCTGACGTTTCACCAAGCTTCGGGGCAGATTCGGGTCACTGAACCTTCAGCCACATAACCTCGTACGGTTCAAGCCCAATCTCAACCCGCCCATCGGAAGTCCAGTACGGGTAGAACCGGTCCCCACTGATCAGATCGACAAAACTCCGCTCGTCGGCTCCGGAAACGACATCGGGAGGAATGGTTGTCTCAACGATCCGGCTGCTCAGGTTCTGCAGACAGAGAACGGTCGAATCGGTCCGGGCGTTTTTTCGCACCACCACGAACAGTTCACGCTCGCTCGGTAAGACTCGCTGGGCGGCGCCGGGATCAAACGCGGTGTCCGATGCGCGGGCGCGCAGCAACCGCTTGAAGCCTTCAAACACCAGATGCCGCAATGAGCCGGGTTGGGCGAGGTCCGCAACAAGCGAGTCGTACTCCAGCTTCTGCCGATTGATGCTGCGGTTCATGCCGGTCTGTTCGACGCCTTCGGCCCAGTTGGTCGAGCCGAGCAGACTTTGAATGTACATGCCGGGCACCCCGGCAAGACAGAGCATGATGCTCTGCGAGGCCAGAAATATCTTTGCCCGTTGTGTTTCGGGAAGGTTGGGGTCCGCGACAGCGGAGAGATAATTCACGTTCATCTCAAAGGGAATATCGCCCGCTTTGCTCGACTTGTAGGAAATACGACCGCCACGGTCACGGACGGTCTGGATGAGTGCGTCTCGTTCTGCATCAGAGAGGATTCCGTGGGTGGGCAGAAGCCCGATGCCGTCATGCGACGCCAGAAAATTCAGGAACCCCGTTGCGCCCGACGGCTGAGGCAGGGATGCGGCCCATCGCTGTAGATGGCCGGTGTCCTCTCGAATCACGGCATCGAGGGTAAGCGGAGGCAAGGCAAAGTTATATACCAGCTGGGCTTCGTTGCTTCCGTCGCCGAAGTAGCTCACATTCTCATCATGCGGTACGTTCGTATCGGTGACAAGGACCACCCAGGGAGCCACGTCCTCCAGCACCGCGCGGTAGAGCTGCACAACCCGATGGGTATTGGGGTGGTTCAGACAACTGGTCCCGAGTTCTTTCCACAGATAGGCGATCGCGTCCAGGCGGATCATCTGCGCCCCCTGCTCCACATACGAGAGCAGAATGTCGAACATTTCTACCAGGACTTCCGGCTCGGCAAAGTTGAGGTCCACCTGGTCGGAACTGAAGGTGGTCCAAACCAGCTTCTCACCGGTTGGCGTCTCGAACGGTGTAAGCAGAGGGAGCGCGCGCGGTCGGACCACAGACGACGTGTCCGTTCCCGGCGCGGCGGTGATGAAGTAGCGACGGAACGGTTCCTCGTCCCGAAGAAACGCGGCAAACCATTCGCTGTGAGACGAGCAGTGATTCAGGACAAGATCCGCCATCAACCGAAACTGCGCCCCCACGGCCCGAACGTGGCGCCACTCTCCGAGGGCAGGATTGATGCTGCGATAGTCGATGACGGAGAATCCGTCATCTGATGAGTACGGCGAGAACGGAAGAATGTGAACACCCGTCGCGTGGCCCTCGAGTTCTTCGCTGAGAAACCGCAGCAGGTATTCCAGTGGAGCCCCTTCCCCACCAAAGAACTGGTCCCCGTAGGTGATCACGATGCTGTCCGATTCGTCGAGCGGCAGTCGGTCCGTTGGGAGGGGTTGGGCCGGTCCCTGAAGCCGTGGCCCCATGCGAGTCAGCACTGCTTCCAGCAGGCGCGTACATTCGGCAGCCTGCTCGAGTGGGTATATCTGCCGCACGAGTTCATGAATTCGGGTGTTCATGGCCCACTGTAGACAGAAACTTCGCGATTGTGCAAGTTTCTTCGCCGACTCGAACACGCCGCACGGTGCGTGCGAAGTATGTTCACGGACGCTGCGTGATTTATTGTGAATCTTGTGTTTTGTAATGCACATAAAGTCGAATTATTTGGCTAAGGATTCGCTTTATCGATGATTTTGGAACGTATTCCGCTTGCGCGAAACCATGTTTCAGGGTATAGTGGGGGAACAGTTACATCCGTGACAACCACTACGGCATAACGGTTCGCAGCTGAGCGTTCGCGGCTCCGGCGCAGATTTGCGCGGGAACACCGTTGTTCGACCGCTACGGATACATCTTGAGCAAAGAGGGCTACTATGGCGAATAAGCAGATGGTCACCATCGACGGAAACTCGGCAGCGGCGTACGTTGCGCATGCAACCAACGAAGTGATCGCGATTTACCCGATTACCCCATCATCTCCGATGGGTGAACTCTCGGATCAGTTCTCCGCCGAAGGGCGCAAAAATATCTGGGGAACTACTCCCCACGTAGAGGAGATGCAGTCGGAGGCCGGTGCCGCTGGTGCGGTTCACGGGGCCCTCACTTCAGGGGCGCTGACCACTACCTTCACGGCGTCGCAGGGCTTGCTCCTGATGATCCCCAATATGTTCAAGATCGCCGGTGAGCTCACCCCCACGGTGTTTCACATCGCGGCGCGCGCAATCTCAGCGCAAGCGCTCTCCATCTTTGGCGATCACTCCGACGTAATGGCAGCGCGGTCAACCGGCTTCGCCATGCTCTCCTCCAACTCGGTTCAGGAAGTCATGGACTTTGCGCTCATTTCTCAGGTGGCAACCCTGGAATCGCGCGTGCCATTCCTGCACTTCTTCGACGGGTTTCGTACCTCGCACGAAGTGCAGAAGGTAGAGGAAATCCCCTACGACATCATGCGGAAAATGATTCGCCCGGAGACCGTTCACGCACACCGTGCGCGCGGCCTCAGTCCGGAGCATCCGTCAATTCGCGGGACCAGCCAGAACCCCGACGTCTACTTCGCGGGACGCGAGACGGTGAACAAATACTACCTCGCAACGCCGGAAATCGTACAGAAGGCAATGGATCAGTTCGCCAAACTGACCGGCCGCCAGTACCACCTCTTTGACTACGTAGGCGCCGCCGATGCGGAGCGCGTCGTGATCATGATGGGCTCGGGTGCAGAAACCATGGAAGAGACCATCGAAGACCTGGTGGCCAAGGGCGAAAAAGTTGGACTGATCAAGGTTCGCCTCTACCGCCCATTCAGCATGGAGCACTTGCTCGCGGCACTCCCGGCAAGCGTCAAGGCAATCGCGGTGCTGGACCGGACCAAAGAGCCCGGCTCCCTTGGGGAACCGATGTACGCGGACGTTTGCGCTACCATTTCTGAGTCGATGTCCTCTGATGAGGCGCGCTTCAGTAAACAACCGAAGATCATCGGCGGCCGCTACGGACTCGGTTCCAACGAGTTCACTCCTCCCATGTGCAAGGCCGTTCTCGACAACCTCAAAGAAAAGAACCCCAAAAAGCACTTCACCATTGGTATCAACGACGACGTTACCAACAGCAGCCTGACCTGGGACCCCACCTATGAGGTTTCGCAGGGTGGTGTTCACCGTGCGCTCTTTTACGGACTTGGCTCAGACGGTACCGTCGGCGCCAACAAGAACTCCATCAAGATCATTGGCGATGAGACGGAGAACTTTGCGCAAGGGTACTTCGTCTATGACTCCAAGAAGTCCGGTGCAACCACCATCAGCCACCTTCGCTTTGGACCCAAACCGATCAAGAGCACCTATCTGATCGATCGGGCCGACTTTCTCGCGTGTCACAAGTTTGGCTTTCTCGAGAAGTACGATATGCTCGCAAGTGTCGTTCCCGGCGGCACATTTCTGCTCGCATCTCCCTACAACAAGGATGAGGTGTGGAACCATATGCCGGTTGAGGCGCAGAAGCATATCATCGAAAAGAAGCTGAAGTTCTACGTGATTGATGCGCTGCAGATTGCCGAGGCCATGGGGATGGGCAACCGGATCAACGTCATCATGCAGACGGCGTTTTTCCGAATCTCCGGCGTGCTTCCGGAAGATGAAGCCGTCTCGCTTATCAAGAAAACGATCAAGAAGACCTACGGCAGCAAGGGACAGGATATTGTCGAGCGAAACATCTCGACCATTGATGCCGCGCTGAACGCCATCGAGGAAGTCAACTATCCTTCCACCGCTTCCAGCACCCTCAAGATGGTACCACCCGTTCCGGCAAATGCGCCCGCCTTCATCAAGAAGGTAACCGGTGAGATCATCGCAGGACGCGGGCATCTCCTTCCGGTTTCGGCCCTCCCCGATGATGGAACCTATCCTATTGGAACCACCAAGTTCGAAAAACGAAACATCGCCGAGATGATTCCCGTCTGGGATCCGGAAGTGTGTATCCAGTGTGGCGACTGTTCGGCAGTATGTCCCCACGCCACCATCCGGATGAAGGCGTACGATCCCAAGTTCCTCGACAAGGCGCCAAAGAGCTTCAAAAGCATTGACGCCAAGGGTAAGGAACTCGCCGGTCTCAAGTTCACTATCCAGATCGCACCCGAGGATTGCACGGGCTGTTCCGCCTGTGTGGTAGCCTGCCCTGCGTTCAAGAAGGTAGATGGCGAGAAGACCGAGTTCAAAGCTATCAACATGGAGAACCAGCTTCCCCTTCGCGAGCAGGAAGCGAAGAACTGGGACTACTTCCTCGAGATCCCCAATACCGATCCCGCCCTCATCAAGCGCAACACCACCAAGGGTTCGCAGCTGCTCGAGCCGCTGTTTGAGTTCTCCGGTGCGTGTGCCGGTTGTGGAGAGACACCCTACGTCAAGCTCATCACTCAGCTCTTTGGCGACCGCATGATGATTGCCAACGCCACCGGTTGTTCCTCAATCTACGGCGGCAACCTGCCGACAACGCCCTACACCACCCGCAAGGATGGTCGGGGTCCTACGTGGTCCAACTCGCTGTTTGAAGACGCTGCCGAGTTTGGTTTTGGTATGCGACTCACCGCCAACAAGATGGAGCAGTACGGTCGCGAACTCGTCGAGCGGATGCTCACCGAGGGAACCAAGGTTGCTCCTGCGGCGCTGCTGCGCAAACTGCTCGACAACCCGCAGAGCACCCCTGAAGAGATCGAGGCGCAACGAAGCGCGGTGGGTGAGCTCAAAGCCCTCCTTGGCAAGGAAAAATCCAAAGAGGCGGCTGAACTGATTTCCGCGGCAGACCATCTGATCAAGAAGTCGGTGTGGATCTTCGGCGGCGACGGTTGGGCGTACGACATCGGGTTCGGAGGTCTGGACCACGTCATCGCGTCCGGCAAGAACATCAACATCCTGGTTATGGACACCGAAGTCTACTCGAATACCGGTGGTCAGATGTCGAAAGCAACCCCCATCGGTGCAATCGCGAAGTTTGCCGCCGGCGGAAAGGCAATAGGCAAGAAAGACCTCGCCATGATCGCCATGACCTACGGCTACGTCTACGTAGCCAAAATCGCCATGGGCTACAACCGACAGCAGACAATCAAAGCCCTGCTCGAAGCGGAAGCCTACGACGGACCGTCGATTGTCATCGCCTACTCACACTGTGTTGCCCACGGAATCGACATGGCGAAGGGACAGGATCAGCAGAAGGCGGCGGTAACCTCGGGCCTCTGGCCGCTGTTCCGCTACAACCCGATGCTGGAGAACGAAGGCAAGAACCCCTTCGTGCTGGATTCCAAGGATCCCTCCACGACGCTGTCTGACTACATGTATAAAGAGATTCGCTATCGGTCGCTCAAGCAGGCTAAGCCGGAAGTGGCGCAGGTTCTGTACGAGAAGGCGGAGAAGAATCTTCTGGCGAAGTGGGAGAATTACAAGTATCTCGCCGAGCGGCCCTACTCTTCGTAGAGGGCCACATACGGCTGCCCAGAAACAAAAACCCGGACGTTGCGTCCGGGTTTTTTTTTGCATCAGTATCTTTGTTCAGAACGGGTACGGAACTGGCTGCAGCACAACGCCGCGTACGCCGAAAGAACTACCGACTACCCCTTTTCGACCAGCACCATCTTCATCTTATCGGTAATCAACTCGGCTGCCTTCTGCGCATCCGTCCGCGGAACGCGGGCGTCCTCACGAAGCGATTTCATGAAGAAGCTCTCGAGCGCTTTCAGCAAGTCCGACGTATCAAAAAAGATGTACGAGAAATTATTGCCTCGGCTCTTCAGAATGGTGAATGACCCGTAGGAGATAACCGGTTCCTTCCCAACCATGATCCGGTCCTGTCGGGCGGAAGTAATCAGGTCCACCTCTTTGAATCGGTAGGGAATCTTGTGAAAGTTATCGCGGTAGGTCGGTTCTTCGTGCTTTTTCGCGTAGTCCGACGGCTCAATGAGAATGAAAATCTTCTTCCCATCTGCCTGGAACGTGATACCTTCTTCGTTTACGAAAATGTCCTTTACGTTGTTGTACGACGTGATCTCGTATTTTGTGTACGTAGACGTCTCGTCAAAGAACGAGCTCACGATGTAACCGCCCTCTGTAGGAAGCTCACTATTGTTATACGCACCAAACAGTTCCTTCATGATCGCCATAGAACTACCCCTTACAAAGTAATTGACCTTTTACAGATTATATATCGTCTTGCAAAAAATTTCCAGTGAATTCCGTTGGATCCTCGCTGCTGATTGATTCAACCGGGACTACCTAGAGTATACTACCGGCGGAATGACCGTGCAAACCGCTTTTCGTATCCTACGCCTGACACCAAGCTCATCTCAGAAGGAGCTGGTTACCTCGTATCGCCGAATGGTGAAGCGATACCATCCTGATTACAATGCCGAACGCAAGGAATGGTCCCACGATGCGATGACCAAGATCAACCTTGCGTACGAGCTGGTGCGTATCCACCTTCAGAACGGAAACGGGTCGGCGGGCACGTCGAACAATCACGCGACGGAAGCACCCACCGCGAGCCAGGATAGTTCACCCCCGCACCAACGGTTTCAGGACGACCTGTCGGAAGGCTTTTCACAGGCCCCGGCGGAAGACCCTTCTTTTGTTGCCCTCTTCGATCGAGCCGCGGACTCCGTTCTCACTGGAATCTACACGTATTATCAGTACGGTCTCCAGAACGTATACCTCCGGCACGAGGGGGTTCGTCGGTTTCGATATCGCTCGGCGGTAAAACGCGTGCAGGATGGGGTGCACCACCTTCAGGAACTGCAGCAATACACCACATCAGACCTCCACAGAACTCAGCTGAACGTCTTCACCGGCTTCTCGCTCGCCTTTTTGCAGAGTATGCGAATTGACCGCTACCATGAGTCCGGGTCCGCACGCGCCGACGCAGCCGCATACCGTCATTACCACAGTGGAAGCACAGCGCTGGACCAGGTGATTCGCGCCGAGCTCTTCCACGAGCTCGATGACTCACCCCCGCCCGGTGGCGCCGCCGCAGGTCTGAAGATCGGGTACCATGATCTTATGGCAGTTCTGGTAAAACACTCATCCAGCGACTGGGTCGCCGAGGCCGTGGTAAAGCTGCACCTGCTTGAGATGTTCACTCGCGTGACCGCATTGCGCAACCAGAAATAGCCAGTGGTTGCAAAAAAAGAGCCTCGGGCGTACCCGAGGCTCCTTGCCTACTTCTTGGCGGCTGCGGCCGCTTCCCGCGCGCGCGAAATATTCATCTGCGCAATCGCGAGCTTCGCAATTGGAATACCGTACGGCGAACACGAAACGTAGGTCAGACCAATGTCCTTCGCAAACGGAATGTTCTCCGGCTCGGCACCGTGCTCTCCGCACAGCCCCATATGAATGTCCGGCCGAACCAGCTTACCCCGCTCGGCGGCAATCGCGATCATCTCCTTGACCTGCTCCCCAAGCACCTTGAACGGGTTTTCCTCAAGAAGGTCAAACTCGTTGTAGTCGGAGAAAAAGTTGTTGAAGTCATCCCGCGACAGGCCGTTGGTGGTCTGCGTGAGGTCGTTTGTACCGAAGCTGAAGAAATCCGCGTACCGTGCGATCCGATCCGCCTGCAGCGCGGCAGCCGGAAGCTCAATCATGGTTCCAACGCGGTACTCGATGGGCTTGGTCGCCTTCACCTTCGCGCGAACCTCAGCTTCAAGATCTCGCACTCCGATGATCGCCTTTCCCTCGATGCGTTTGCCATTCCGCACCGTTTTCAGCTCGTTGGCGGTCATGACGATAGGAATCATGATTTCCGGCAGCACGTCGATCTTTTCAGCTTTGAGCTTGTATGCTGCTTCAAAGATCGCCCGCACCTGCATGTTGTAGATCTCCGGGAATGAGATCGCTACGCGCACGCCACGATGGCCGAGCATCGGGTTGAACTCTTTCAGAAGGTCGCACCGGTTGCGGATTTCCGTTTCGGTTACCTTGGGATAGAGTTTGCGGAAATACGCGATAAACTCTTTCATGCTATCCGACGTATGCGGAAGGAACTCGTGCAGCGGAGCGTCGAGCAGACGGATCGTAACCGGGTATCCTGCCATGATCTTGAACAAGTGGTAGAAGTCCGAGACCTGCATCTTCTGCAGCTTGGCCAGCGCCTTCTCCCGTTCCTGGAGCGAACCCGCGATGATCATCGAACGAAAGGAGTTAATCCGGTCTTCGTGGAAGAACATATGCTCCGTTCGGCAAAGACCAATACCGTGCGCTTTGAACAAGCGCGCGAGCTCCGCATCTTTCGGTTGATCCGCATTCGCGTGGACGTCAAACCCGTCAATAAAATCCTGGACGATCTCGAGCAGCTCGAGCAGACCGCTTCCCTCGGGGGTGGGTTTAGAGAGCGACGCCTTGCCAAAGTAGACTATCGGCGCGTCGTAGTAGGGCACGTTCAGCGTGATGTAATCGCCCTCTTTTACCTCTCTCTGCCCGATCTTCATCGAGCCCTTTTTCCAGACGATCTTTGGGTACACGAGCGCGACTTTCCCCAAGCTTCGTGCCACAACCGGTGCATGAGACGCATAGCCGCCCTCGGACGAGAGCACACCCTTGGCAACCTCAATCGCCTTGACGTCCTCTGCAAAGGTAGACGGCATCGCCAGGATGAAGTCGGCGTCCTCGTTTTCCTGTGAGGCCTTCTTGTAGGCCTTCAGCAACTCGTCGGTCGAAAAATAAACCCGGCCAATCGCTGCCCCCACGGCGCCTGCGATCCCGCCACCAACGCTGGCAAACTTCTGAACCGAAGTCAGGTCAAGCGCGGGGTGAAGGATCTCTGCAAGCCGCCCTGGCTTGATGGCGTTAATCACGTACTCTTTGTCGATCACGCCCGCCTTGTTGAGATCGAGCAGGGTCTTGATTTCCGCCTGAGTCGACTTCCCCGGAACCGGATCCTGATCGATGACCCAGAGCTTTCCGTTCTCCACGGTGAAGCGAACACGGCGAATTTCCTTAAAGTGCTTCTCCAGATCAGAGCCAATCCGCTCGAGCTCTTTGCGGAGCGCGGGTTTCACTTTCTGAATTTCGATTCCGTCTTTTTGCCGAGAATCAAAAGCACTTTCAAAATACTGACCCGAGATCTTGTTCTCACCGGTGATGATGTCATGGGTGAAGAAGTTTCCAAATCCGGAGTTCTTGCCATAGTTGCCGAATACCATTGCCTGCACCAGAAGACAGGAGTCGGAGCTGGTCGGCGTCTTTTTGAACAGCGTGGTGAAGAGCCGTACAACATGGAGCAGCTGCTCGTGCGTGTTCGTGAAGATGTCGTTCGGAAAGAGCGACCGGTACTCGTTGATGGTTTTGACAACCTGGGCTTTCTTCTGGGACGACTTCAACTTGTTGCGCAATTCTTCAAGCTTCGCCGCGCGGCGCTTGTCGATATCGGTCAGCAGCTCCAGCTCAACGATCTTCTGCACGCAGTTGGCGTACTCATGATAGGCAAAGTCCTCTCCAACGTAGGCGGCAAACCCGTCGACGGTGTGGTCTCCAAGACCTATGTTGTGGATGGTCGACAGAGTGTTGACCATATTCAACATCGGACTTTCTACCACCTTCACCAGGAGCGGGTTGCTCTTATCGTTGAACCCCTTACCAAACACCTTTTCCATCTTGGCGATCGGGTCTTTGTAGAGCTCGAACGCGACGCTGGAATCACTGATAATATCCGGGAGCACATCGTTGGCGATGATAAAGCCGGGGGAAACCGGCGCACCTAGCGACGCCAGTTCCATGACCCGCACGCCGCGGCTGCCGATTGACTGCAGTACCTCTTCGTCCTTGAGGTACTCTTTGCTGCTGAAGGAGTAAATCTTCTTCATCGGTTCCTCTCTCTTACCGGTTCCCCGAACCGTGGTGGATACAATTGGGTCTCTGGACCTCTATCAAAAGAGGTCCAGAACCCGGTCCACACTGCCGTGGAGAAATACTTCGAAGCGGGGACTTGCACCTTCGAAGAGATAGCGCTGCAGCTTGGATACGTCTTTGATCGCATCTCCCGCTACGCTGAACATGATGGGAGTTCCGTGTTTCACCTTACCCCATTTGAACAGGGCGTTGATGTCGTTGATGCGTTCGTTTTCGTACCAGATCAATACGTCGAGCCCGGCGTATTTGCCGCGATAGCTCTGGATGATCTTCTTCCACGCCTCGACGTTCCCGTTGTGAAACAGCTCGTTGGTAACCAGCACGGAGTACCGTGGAGTGATTCGCTTGGAACCAATGGGCCCGGTAGCAATGACCGAGTCTTCGGCCGCAGCAGGTGCCGCAGCTCCCTTTTCCCCATCGCTCTTCGGGACACTTTTCGCGGAGACCTTCGGTTTTGCAACCGGTTGCTCAGTCGTTCGCTTTGCCGAACGCCGTTTCACCGGGCCGAGGTACTCCTTCTTTTCTTTCACGGACTTGCCGTACAGAATCTTGTAGAAATCGTCGACCGCGCTGGAGAGCACCGAATCATCAAGGGTGGTACCGGACGAGCCGGCGTAGACGACCAGGAGTTCGTCCTTCGCCAGCGGAAGCGCCTCAGCCCACTGGCTCTCATCACGGGGATTCAGGACGATAAGACCTGCTTGTGGATGATGGTAGGCGACCACAAACTGGATGCGCCCCCACTTTGCCAGTGCCGCAACTATTTTGTCCGCCGATTCGACTGCAACGTTCATGTTGTGAGACCGGAACGCGTAGCCAAACTTTTCAACCAGCAGCGCGTTGAGCATCGAGCGAACCTGATATCGCTGCAGACTGCCCTCAGATAGCTGTTCGTTGATTACGTCGGCAAAATTGTAGCCTTCGCCGATTTCCTCGACGAAGGCAGTCACAGTTTGGAAGTGCCGCAAGGCAGTGTTAAAACCTGCCTTGCGGGAAAGAATGTTGAGCGTGTTTTCCATATTACAGCTCTTGCAGTCTGCTTGATCCTCCGCTCTTCTTCGCCGGAGTGACGTTGGCCTTGCCCTTCACCGTAGCGTCGGACGCCTTCTGCGACTCGGCTTCGCCGTGCAGCATCGACTCGGTGTACGACATGCCGGCCTTCGACGGGGTGTTCTCTGCTGCCGAAAAGCTCTGGTCGATGTCGGTCCGCATCGTCGAACGGCGACGCTTGAACGAAGCAAACGCGGCGTCCTGGAATCCCTTCGAAATACCGTGCAGGAACTCGTTGAGCACGTTGGCCATGCCGTTGAGCGTGAACTTCTTGCGCTTGATGCTGGCAATATCGACATCCAGAATCAGTCCGGCCTGGATGTGATACGGGTTGATCAGGTAGTCGAAGTTCTCGAACTCGCGGCTCAGGAACTCGGTTCGCTCGTCAAGCAGCACACGGACGCGGGGGTTCTGAAAGCCGAAAATCTTCGCAATCTTCTCCTGGGTACGAATGAGCATCTTCTTGTAGAGCTCTTTCTGGTAGAGATAGGTGCGATTCAGCTTCTCGACGTCGGTTTCTTCGGCCTGGATGCGCATGATCTCGTTCCAGGTCTTGGTGATCTCTTCGTAGAGCGGCTCGTTCCGCTCTTCACGTACACGCTTCACGCGTCCGCGAACCTTGCGGGCAAGATCATCAAAGTCCTCGACCTTGAAGCTCGACTTGCCACTCTGATAGACCGCGTCTACCACGTCGTACATGTGCATGATTTCAACACGGAAGGCGTCCATCTGCTTGTCGTACGCTTCCTGCTCTTTCAGCAGCTGCTCAGGGTCATAGTACTTCAGGCGGATCTGATAGCGCTCATCGGGGAGATCTTTCGGGTTTACGTCTTCGTATTCTCGAATGATCAGCTCACGCGCGTTTTTCAGGTTCTCAATGTACTGATACCCCATTTTCGAGGTGTCGAGGATCGAGGTGAGGGAGTTGATCGCCGTGTTGAACCCGCGGTTTCGGATGTTCTCCATGTCGATGATCTTCTTCAGGTTTTCGCGGATGTTCAGGGGATCGAACTCTTTGGGATCGATCTCGGCGCGCAGGCCTTCGATCTTCTCGATGAGGTTCTTCGCCAGAAAGCGATAACGCATCGAGTTCTCGTCTTCGGTGTCGTCGTCGGTATAGTTGGGTACCCGCTTCATCTTCTCGAAGATGATTTCGCTGTCGGTGAGTTCTTCTTTACCTTCGTCGACGAGCTCATCCTGGAACCGCTCGATTTCGTGGTCGATCAGGTTGGTGATCGTGCGCGAAATCTGGTCCTTGATCAGGTACTCGACGGTCGACTGATACTGGAAGATGGGGCTGATGAGCTCCGAGTCCAGAATGTTGACCGAGAGTTTGACGTTGGTGACCGTCTTCGGCTTGCCTACATCGTCTTTGAACGCACATTTGACGATGGAGTAGGCGTTTTCACCACGAATGAAGGCCCCGACGTCCATCTTCTGCCGAAGCAGCGAGTTGGTGTCGTTCTCAAGGTCGTTCATCCCGCGCTGGATGTGCCCCTGAAGATGGCCGTACATGTTGATCATCGATTTCTCGACTTCGCCGGTGTTGAACTTGTCTGCACCACCGATCTGATCGAGCATCTCTGAGATCTCTTTCGGGGTGTAGCGCGACAGAATCTTGTTCTCTTCTTTATCAACGAAGTTCCGGATCTTCTTGACCATCTCGTCTTCGGTGGTGGTCACGTACCGGTTGAACATGTTCTGGTAGTTCTGGTTGATGTAGTTGTACAGCTTCTCTTTCAAACCACCCATGATATCGAGCTGTTCGAGAACCTCTTTCGGCAATCGTACCGAGATGTCCTCCAGCACGTTTTCAGTGGCTTCGGCGATGAGCTGTTGGTACTCTTCCTTTTGGGCGCGGCCCTCTTGCGCGAGGGAGTTGCGAGAACCAACGGCTGATGGTTTACGTGGATGAAATACATTTGGACTCTTTGGAAGATCTGGCATAATACACTCCTTGCTTCTCTGGTCTTTGAGGGAAACGCTCACTGTGGCACGTCCCATAGTATAGCACATTCTAGCACTATCACAATTGTACGATAAATATTCGCGTTTATTCAAACGCTTTTTGTTAACCCCGCGACACCTCCTGAACGCTTCGCGAAAGCATGCGTGAAAAGCCCTCGGAATTCGAGAACTCCTGCAGTATTCGCATTTCGGCGAGAAAATCGCCGGTTGTCAGTTCGCCCTGTCGATGCTCGTTCACCAGCGACTGATAGCGAGGAACATCCCGTGCAAGTTGCCGTTCGATATAGTCGGCGGTGACGCCCCAGAGGGTTTCACCGTCGCGCACCGTCACGAATTGTCGATCGGGCAAGAGCACCATGGCTCCCGGTCGGATCCACTCGGGATTCGGCCCTTCTTCGGGCGGCGCACCCATCTGCCGGTACCCATTGGCAAGCGCGATGCGGTTCGCCAGGCGGATGATGTCCAGAACGGTGATCGTAATATCCCCGGCAACGCGCCGCTCTTCCAGATCGGCGATCCCTTCCCACACCCGCGGATCAAAGTTCTCTGCGGTAACAGCCTCGGGCTCGCTCAAGGGGTCCCGGGGTGCCGGAACCGGGCGAGTCGCCACGGCAGGCGGCGCAGTTGGAGCAGGCTCTGCGGGATCCACCTGGGTTACGTCGGTGTCGTCTTCGGGAGCGGGGTCCACTTCATCGGGGGTGACCAGGTCAGGGTCGGTTGCAGCTGGATCGCCCGGCTGTGGTGGTACGCGGGTCGGATCATCGGTAGCGGCTACGGAAGGTGGCGCGCCGGTCAGTCGTTGCGCAATGGCGCGCCCCGGCGCGGTTGCCAGAAAGAACAGAAGCCCCGCACCAAGGAGTAACAGAAGCAGCGCGGCAATCAACAGCCAGCGGGACCTGCCGGAACGCTCGTCTTCCTCGGCGCCGGCACCGTCCTGCCGCTTCTCGTCAACCGGTCGGCGATCAGCGGCGCTCGGTGTGGTGACCTGAGTCGCGTCAGAACCGGCGCCGTCTTTTTTGGTTCTTCGTGTCCGCGCCTTGACGGTGTCCAGAGACGCGAGCAGCTCGAGGAGTCGCTTCTCTTCTTTCTGGAACAATTCCGGTTCTTGCGGCTGCTCCTCGCTGCGGATCGCCTCGGCGATGGATTGAGCCTGGCGCATTCGATCGGAGGTGACCGTCTCGGCAAACCGATACAGCGGAAAGAGGCCGGTCTCGTGCACGTAGAGATCACACACGACTGCAGGCGGTGGCGCCTCGGCGGGAGGCCCCGGGAGGGTCAGGGCTTCGGCGAGCGCGTCGAGTGACTTGCGAACCCGGTCAGACTGCTCGGTGAGCGCTGCTGATTGTGCAAGCGCCGCAGCGTTCTGGGCGAACATCCACCACGCCGGGCTCGGCTGCCCTTTTCCGGATACTCGGGCCTTTCGCACGTGCCCGGGCAGGTCTCCCGCGCCGCCGGCAAGATCGGTGAAAAAGGCACGTACCGCCGAGTAAGCAGCGGTCTCCGGGGCACTCAGGAGATCCTCGATGCCAACGAGTTTTGCCGGCAGGTAGCGCTGGACGTCGCCGGTGGCCACCGGGGGTGCTCCCTTCAGCAGGAGATGGGGAACACCTTCGAGCAAGGCTCCCCTCTGAGCGCCCGATTGGGCTCCGAAGAACCATCCGCGCTTCGTGGCCGAAACCGCGAGGGTTCCACGGGCTACCGCACCGAGACTGTCGTCTACCGAAAGCGAGAGCGGGAATGCATCCCCCTCCGCAACGAAAGTCCGTCCGGTTTTCCGGACACGGAAATCGAGAACCGGAGTGAACCGGTCCGGGTGCAGTTTCACGACCTCGGACTTGAGCTGCAGCTGCTGCTCGACGCGAAACAGTTCAACAAGATTTTGAACCGCCGGGGGGTTATCGGTGAGAACGTGCACACGACCGTCTTTGGAACGAACGCGCTTGAAGAGTCGGATGAGTCCTTCAGAGACGTCGGGTGCATAGACCGTTGTGACGCGATCCGGATCGATTCCTGCCACCGCGAACTGGGCGAAGTAATCGTCGGGAATATCAAAGGCTCCAACGGAACCGCGGCTGAACAGGTAGGTGTGCCCCTGCAGTACAAAAAACCCAGGATTCTGGAACTCTTTTTGGGGATACCGAAGGGGATTTCGCAGCAGGTGGTTCTTGATGGTCTTTGCCCGCTGCAGATAGTGCCGGTCCTGCTCTTCTCTGCGCCGGAGGTTGAAAACCGGCGCTTTATCAAAGGTTACCCGGACGTTTCCGTCGTGGTAAAAATAGACAAAACAGCCCATGTCTGCCATTTCATCGGAGGCGGTCTGTTCGAACGCCTGCGAGGGAAACTCCTGATGGCGGAGAAACTGTTTGTACCGCTCGACGGTAGCGGGGTCGCCGATATACTGAAACTCATCGCCAACAATCGAACTCAGATTGTCCCGCTCCAGAATTGGACTCCCGGTGAGCATGTCGGTGACGACGATGGGATAGATCAGCGCCTTGATCGATTCGGGAAGCTGGGCGGTGTTGCCGATGCGGAGAAAGGGTTTGTAATCGTCGAGGTCCTTTCCGAGGTAAATGATGTAACATTCGGAGTCGAGGTGGAACACTCGTCGTTCTGGTCGAACGCTATAATCCATATGCATGATACCGCCTTACAATTCTATACCATTCGTCGATTCAAATCAAATGGAAAACCCGTGAATCTCTTATTTAACCGTGTGAGCCACGGCGCGAAAACTCATCACGACGCGAGAAAACTCCTTGTGGTCGAAACTCGTGTGTTCCAAGCCGGCGGAAAAACGGTATACTCGCGATATACTCCTGATAAACCGGGGTTGCCCGGCTTGTCGATTTTGGGTAGATGTGTGCAGGAAGGAGAGACAGAATGATCATCAACGAGGAGAATGTTCGAAAAATCATCCCGGTTGCAGGCGGCAAGGGCGGCGTCGGGAAATCGGTGGTCACTGCCAACCTCGGGATTCTGCTCTCGTCCTACGCCAAGCGCACCGTACTGGTAGACCTTGACCTTGGAGGCTCCAACCTTCACACCTATCTGGGGCTGAAAAACAAGAACGCGGGCATCGGCAACTTTCTGTCCGACCGGTCCGTGAAGTTCAATGAGCTCATTACGAACACCCCGTATCGCTACCTGACCTTTGTTCCCGGCGACGTCCTGGTCACCGGTCTGGGGAACCTTCAGCAATCGCAGCGGAACACCATAGCGTCCCGCATAGAGAAGGTAGATGCCGACTACGTTCTGCTCGACCTGGGATCGGGAACCAGCCTCAACGTCATTGATTTTTTCCTGATGTCGAACTCCGGTCTCGTGGTCACGACGCCGCAAGCGCCCGCCATTCTCAACGCGTACAGCTTTCTGAAGAACGTGGCCTTCCGACAGCTGCAACGAACGTGCACCTCTCCGAAGGCGGTCGTGGAGTACCTGAAGAATATCCCTCGCGACAAGACGCCCGGCGCGACGCCGACCATTCGTGACATCGTGAAGAAGATCAAGTCCATCAGCAAACCGGCCGGCAAAGCAGCCGCCGAGGCAATCGCGCGCATGAAACCGCAGCTGATCATCAATATGGCCGAGTCCCCTGAAGACGTTCAGATGGCCGAGAATCTTCGCGATCTCATCGCGAGAAATCTCGAGATCAAGGTTGGATGTCTTGGTGTCGTGTTCTACGATCGTGGAGTAAACCAATCGGTCAAGCAACTGACGCCCTTTGTTGTACACAGTCACGACTCGGTCGCGGCGGTAGAACTCGATCGTATCGCGCAGAAGATCATTCATTCGCCGCGCTTTCCCGACATGCCGATTGACCTCGAGGAATACGAAAGCAGCTTTGAGCTCGCCTCAGTTGAGGCGGAGAACGATTTTGCAGAAATCGAGCAGAGCGCAGCCGAGGAGCCGGATGCCGTCTCCCTCTCGCATGAAGAGTTCATCGCGATCATCGCGTCTCAAAAGCAGCAGATAGACGAGCTCAAGGGCACCGTTCGCATGCTGACGATGAACCAGCGGTAGGGCTCTTCACCGGTTCCGCGATACCCATTCGCACCATTCTTCACCGTTCTCTCCCGTGTCGCTTATTGTGCAAAGATCAATCCCAACAGTGATTGCCGCCCGGGTGTCGCAATCGCCTTTGCGGTACGTTCCGCGGTATGAAGCAGCTCCTGCGGCGCACACTCTTCGACATGAGCCCGCAGGGTGCGCGCCGTCACCTCCATCCGATATTCCCCAGCGCGTACAACCGTATGCGGTTTCGTTTCAAGCGTCCGTCTATTCATGACATCCCCCATCTGCTATTGCTATCGGCAGAGCAATGGGAACACGTGAGCTGATGTTATGTCTTGAGAATAGTCCAAGCGCAGATAGCAAGACAGTACGAAAACTCTGTTCTGCCGTTCCTGCACCGGGCTGAGGGCACAAAAAAAGTCTGGCGACGACCTACTCTCCCACCCCTTCGTGA
>REDM01000254.1 GCA_007693485.1 Spirochaetaceae bacterium | reverse complement strand
AGATTCTGGGTGGCGGCCTGCAGAACGAGTTTGCCATTGGCTACGTGATTGTCGCGGTGTTCTGTTTTATCTTTCACTATCTGACGGTGAACAATAAACTGAAGGTCGGCGAATAGGCCGCGGGCGGGTGCCGGCGCACGGCGGGAGCCGGGGCGCCGGTGGCTGGGGTGGCGAGGCGGACAGGCGGATGCGAAAAAGGGCGGAGTGTATACGGGAAGTGTCTATTTGGACAAGACATTTCGGGCGGCTGCGCGGTGCGCGCAGCGGTCAGAAGATTTCGATCACTTCCATGAGGATTATGAACACGATTCCCGCGAGCGCCGCCGAAGCAGCGGTTCGAACGATTGCTCGTTTCCGAGGCTGTATCTGCCCCTCCCTTGTCTTCCGTTTCCGTTCGCTGAACAGATAGTGCAGGGTTCCGTACACCAGGAAAAACACCAGGAATTTTCCGAAAAGTTCCATATCGTACCCTCCTCACGAGTAACCTGCAAACAGACGGGGCGCATCGTCAAGCCGAAGCGAGGCGCACTGCGATACTGGTCGTTTGTGGCGGCGGATCCAGGACGAAGCTTCAGAAGTGGTGCGAAAAATGTGCTTTCTTCCCCGAACCGTGAAGCAGGAGGAACAAACGGGGATTCTATTGGGGTATGAGCAATCCACTTGTACCGGAGATCACCGCACCCGAGGGATGCCCCAACCCCACCTGCCGCTACTACCACCGGCAGGCCGCCTTAGCCGCGTCGCAGACCTGCGCGGCGAGATCGATGCGATTCTCGAGCCCGCGACGTGTGGCGTGATGACGCGCAAACACGTTTTTCAGCGCGGTGAAGATCAGGCCAAATGTGAACTCGGCACCGTACGTGACAAGCGCAAGCTCGGGGCAGACTCTCAGCACATCGGAGTCGTACGGAACAGCGCCCCACGTGCTCAACACGACACGGGCGTCTCGGAGGTTGGGGATCACAGAACCCGAGCGGGTATTCCGGTAGGCCAACATACATGTACCACGCGACGGGTTTTTGGTACACATTGCAAGCATCTGTCCCAGAAGCACGTGGTTCTGTCATATGTCGCACGGCGGCTACCGCGGTCCAGCCAGGATGGGCTGCGATCATTCCGATTTACAACATCATCGTGTTTCTTGAGATCATCAACCGCCCCATCTGGTGGACTGTCCTTACGCTGATTCCGTTTGTGAACTTCGTGGTTGCCATCATCATGGCGCTCGATCTGGCGAAGAGCTTCGGGAAGGGAACCGGGTTGGGCGCCAAGAGGGCTGTGTGTATACGGGAAGTGTCTATTTGGACAAGACATTTCGCGCGGCTCCGCTCTGCGTGCAGTACTCAGTTTCGATACGCCATGGAAGCTCCCGCGTCACCACCGGTTGGTGGACGACGCGAGAGTGGGAAATAATCGCCTCATTCGAGGGCAATACTACTCTCGGTAACGACCTCGATTGAATGCATCTCGGACTGCTGAACCAATCTTTCCGGAGCGAATAGTTGCGGCAGTGAATCCATCCACCTCTTGCGTCGTGATCGCTTCAAGTGCTGGTCCGGACGGCAAACCTTCCATATAAACCGTGCGTTCAACGATCTGCTCGACACCTCGCGCTCCAATCAGAAATTCGAGAACTTCAACGTGCTGGTCATAGATGCCTGCGTACGGATCTTCATTTGCGGCCCGTGCCCGCCGGTAGTCCACGCCACGATAATAGGCCCACCGAAGACTCACATCCACGATTTCCTCATTGCGGATGGTCAACTGCACACTGACATTGTGCTCGCGATCGTCAAAGTGCCCTCGGTAGTCACCGTCCCGCAGATCCCAGACCGGCCACTGGGCGTTTGCAGCAGGAGCGTTTGGAGCAGGAGAGGCTGCGTTTCCCCCACACGCACTGAGCGCCAATACCGCCAGGACGAAGCCTGCAGCCAAGGCGAAACGACATGCGCCCGACAAAAGTCGTCGATTCATAACATACCCCTTTTTGTAGAGAATATTGTATATTTGCAGTATTACACATGAAGTCTGACTTGTCAAATTTGCTGCCCTCCGACCACAGGGCAAACGAATTCCGGCAGAGAAGCGGACCTTTTCCATGCAGGAAGTGCCCTGGTTGAAGTCAGGCCGTCGCCGGTGTTGATCGCCGAAGCAACAGTTCAGGTCCTGGTTCAATTGCCGCTGCTATTTGCGGCTCTTGACTCTAACACATTGGTTGTGCGCAGGCCAAATTTCCGTTGAGCCACATCCGCGCTGCACCACCGGAGGCGATCCCGGTCTTTCTCGCAGTCGAGGGATTGTGGTAGACTCCGCGAAATCACTACCCTTCGTGTGGAATCAATGGACAGACCGAAGCCGTTCACCTACATCCTGCTCTTCATTTCTGCGCACTTTTTCCACCACTTGCTGACCGCGCTGGTCGTTCCGCTGCTTCCGTTCATCCGTGACGGGTTTGGATTGACGTATGCGCAGGCGGGACTGGTTGTTTCGGCGTTCACCCTTGCGTACGGGATCGGGCAACTGCCGGCCGGCTGGCTGGCGGACAGGATCGGGCCGAAATTTGTGCTGACCGTTGGGATTGCCGGTGTGGGCCTCGCGGGCGCCGCGGTGGGATTGTCGATTGGGTACGGCGCGCTGATTGGGTTTCTGGTTTTGATGGGGATTGCCGGGGGCGGGTATCACCCGGCGGCAGCACCACTCATCTCCGCAGCGGTTCCGGCGCCGCAGCGCGGCAAGGCGCTGGGGCTGCACCTGATCGGCGGAAGCAGCAGCCATTTCGTCTCACCGCTGGTTGGCGTCGCGATTGCCGGCCTGATCGGGTGGCGCGGTGCGTTTGTGGCAATCTCGCTTCCGGTTTTTGTCTTTGGGGTGGCGCTGTTCTGGATCCTGACTCATGACGAGATTCGAGCGCGGGCGGGAACGCGCAGGGCGCCGACTGGATCTGCCGACGCGGCGGCAGAGGTTCCCACGCGACCATCCGTGATCACGGTCTTCCTGGTGATGACCGCTACCGTGGGAGCGTTCACCGGATCGGTGATCGCGTTCATCCCGCTGTACCTGGTTGATGTGTTTGGCGCCTCCGAGCAGGCGGCGGCGGTCTTCCTGTCGGCCTTCTATACAACCGGGCTCTGGGCGTCACCGCTTGGTGGATCGATATCGGACCGGTTTGGGCCGCTGACGGTCTTCGTGATCCTCGCGATTGCAATTGGACCGCTCATCATGCTCCTTGGCGGGGCGCCGCACTGGATGGCGGTTGCGTTGGTGATGCTCGGCGTTGGGGTGACGCTCTTCGTTCGGATGCCGGTCTCGGAGGCGTATCTCGTAACGGCGGTCCGGAAGAAGAACCAGTCCACCGTACTCGGGATCTACTTCTTCGCGGGGATGGAAGGGAGCGGGATTCTCACGCCGATCCTTGGGCATGCGATTGACGTGTACGGGTTCCGGACGGGGTTTGCGGGTGTTGGCGCAGTCCTCACCGTGATCATTGCGGCCGGCTGCATTGCGTTGGTTGTATTGAAGCGCACCCGTACGGCCGGGTCGCTCCTTGCATAGGTGGCGGTCAGGATTGGTTGCTGGTCACGTTTGAGAGCGGCAGCGGCAGGCCGGAGGCCAGCAGCCCGCATAACTCCGGGGCGGGCACCGGTTTGCTGAAATAGTAGCCCTGCATTGTGCGGCCGCCGATCCGCTTCAGGATGGAGTACTGTGCGGCGTTTTCGATTCCTTCGATCAGAATATCCTTCCCACGGGCGTGGACGCTGCTGAGGATCGTTGCCACGAAGACGATATCCTCGGGGGAATCCTCAATTTCCTGTACGAACGATCGGTCGAGCTTCAGCATTCGCGCGGGTAACCGTTTGAGATAGCCGAGCGACGAGTAACCGGTGCCGAAATCGTCGATCCACAGATCGACCGAGAGCTCGGACAACCGCGCCATCTGCGCCATGGCGGCGTCGGGATCGGCCATGCAGTGGCTCTCGGTAATCTCCAGCTTCAGCCGGGACGGTTCGGTTACCCCGGCGCTGCGAAGTGCGCTGGCGACCAGAGTCGCGAGGTTTGGCTGTCCGAAATCCTGTGCGCTCAGGTTGATCGAAATGAAGAGGTCACAATGGTCGGACCAGGATGCGAGCTGTTTGGTTGCCGTGAAGAGCACCCATCTGCCCATCTGCAATCCGAGATCCGATGCGTCGGCGACCTCGACGAACTCTCCCGGCTGCAGGAGCCCCATCTCCGGGTGGTTCCAGCGGACAAGCGCCTCGGCGCCGATGATGTGGCCGTCGTTCTCTACAATCGGCTGGTAATGCAGCTCGAACTGCCCCTTCTCGAATGCGACGCGCAGATCCGACGTGAGGTTGATGCGGAACAGGGCGTCTTCGTGCAGCTGCCGGTTGTACAGGTAGAACGGAACGTTCTGTCTCTGCGCTTCCATACAAGCCGAGACGGCGTGTTGGCTGAGGTGGCCAGGGTCCTTTCCGTCATCCGGATAGATGGAGACCCCGATGTGGGCCGCAACCGCGAAGAAGTGCTCCTTGAATCGGTACGGCACGCTGATTGCCTCGCAGATGGTTCGCGCAGTCACGGCGACGTCGCTTTTTCGGCTCACCCCCGGAATCAGAACGGCGAGCTGATCCCCTTCAAATCTGAACACCTGGTCGGCCTGACTCAGGCACCGCTTGATTCGAAGCGCGGTGTCTTCGAGCAGCAGATCGCCGTACCGATGTCCATGGAGCCGGATCACCTCTTCGAAACCGTGCAGCCGGATGAACAGCAGGGCCAGGTTCGCGTTTCGCTGCACAAGATCCGCGCCCGTGATCTCCCGTTCCAGCATGGTTTCCAGCGACCTGCGGTTCAGCAGTCCGGTGATGGGATCGTAGAATTCGTAGCTGTTCAGCTTTGATTCGATCCGCGAGTACCGGGTGATATCCCAGGTTCTGACGAGTACGTGCGTGACCTCGCCGTCGGCTGAGGGATACGGCGCCATCGTGACCTGTGCTGTGCGTTCGAATGGCCCGAAGAGGAAGGTTGCCACGTAGTCGACCATCTCGCCGTTCAGGCACTGATCGAGGTATTGCTTGATGGTGGTGTGGAAATGCTCGTCGCCCCAGACTTCGGCAACCGTCCGTCCGAGGATCTCCTCACGCTTCACTTCCATGGCTTCGCAGTAGCTGCGATTCACCACCTCGTATCGGTAGTCACGGGTAATGAGCGTGATGTAATCGGGAGAATGGTCGACAATGAATGCGAGCTTGCAGCCAATGTCGGTGTCGATGTCGATGTCGATGTCGTCCGCGTGAATCTTTCCCGCCAAACCTCTCGGCCTTTCAAGAAACGGAACGGTGGATACCTGAAGTATAGTATATGAAACTCGACAGGTCCAATGACGGCCGCGGACCCCCGGCGTGCGGGGTCGCGAGGCGGCGGGAGCGGGGCCGGGTGAGGCCGGGAGTGGTTACCCTGCCATGCGGGCGACCTGGCGGAAGCTCACCAACCGCCCGCGGGCCTCATCCCAGAGGTTGAGGTGTACTGAGCGAACGCTCCGTCCGATTGTCAGTGGCTCGGAGAGCTCCAGTTGCGGGAACGCCTTGAGGGCGGCGGGCAGGTTGTAGTTGGGGATGCGGGGACGCAGGTGATGAATGTGGTGCAGGCCGATGTTCGCCGAGAACCAGCGCAGGATTGCGGGCAGCTTGTAATAGGAGCTGCCGTGCAGGGCGGCGTCTAGCGATTCCCAGTCGTCGGTCCGGGCCCAATAGCTGGGATCAAACTGATGCTGCACGTAGAAGAGCCAGATTCCTGCGGCTCCGGCAACGGCCATGACCGGAAGTTGGATCGCAAGGTAGGTGGGTAACCCGATGGTCAACCACGCCACGGACACGATGCCCACAATCGCCAGATTGGTCAGATGCACGCTGCGTATCTGCCGCTTCTTTGCGTGCCCGGGCACGATTCGCTGAAACACTATGAACAGCGCCAGCGGACCGATTCCGAACATGGCCAGAGGATGGCGGTACACGCGGTATTTCAATCGGGTCCATCGCGACGCCTCCTCGTACTCCTGTACCGTCATCGTCCAGACGTCGCCGATTCCCCGCCGGTCCAGATTTCCCGCCGTGGAATGGTGAACGCCGTGCGAATGGCGCCACTCGCCGTAGGGCGTGAACGCGAGCACGCCCAGAGCGGAACCGACCGTGCGCATCGCCGCTTGGGAGGGCAGGAAGGAACCGTGGCAGCAGTCGTGAAACATGATGAACAGCCGCAGCAGGAAGGCTCCCGCCGGAACGGCCAGCAGCAGGGTCAGCCAGTACGGCTGTCCGGTGCGGATCGAAAAGAACATCAGCACGAGCAACCCGAGATACGGCACCAGGGTATTCGCCAGCTGCCACCACGCCCGCGCGCGACTCGGCTTCTCGAACGGCTTGAGTTTGTCGACCAGCTCCCGTGTGGGAACGTCATGGGTCACTTCATGGGTATCAGTCATATTTCCACCTCCTGATACCTATACTGACTCCGTTTCTCATCAATTAGTTGCAGATCGTTGCAGCGGCGCGCCTGAGAGCGGGCTACAGCCGATCCAGGAGCTCGCGGGCGGTAAGGACAGAGACGGGAAGGCGTTCCCGGGCCTGGAGGATATGGGCGTCGCCGCTGATCAGGTGGGTTCCGGGTCGTACCCGGGCAGCGTTTACGAAGTGATCATCGCTGGGATCTTCGGGTATCCAGGTATCGGTGGGGACGTTCTCGCTGATTCTGTGGAACCAGGGCTGGATTTCCTCCTCCAACAGATACCGTAATTCCCGTTTGCTCAGTTTGAACTTGGGATAGGCGAGTACCCGCAGGTACTCCTCAACAACGGGAGCGGTCACCAGCGGAAGGAGCCGCCCCTCCAGAATGGCTCGATGGACGCCAACCATCGTTCCCCTGAAGAGCAACACGGAAATCAGGACATTGGTATCAAGAACCGTAAGCACGCCTGGCCTCGGCCACGATACCGGCCAGATCGTCCTCGGTGATGTCCAGGCTGCCAACCTTGTCCCGGATTGCGG
>REDM01000218.1 GCA_007693485.1 Spirochaetaceae bacterium | reverse complement strand
CGCCCTACCTCCGGTCGAGTGAAGTTGAATGGAACCGACATCCGCCGCGTTGCGGGGAGCCTGCATCAGCATGTTGGCATGGTATTCCAGGATGCCGAGCACCAGATCATCGGTCAGACCGTCCGCGAGGATCTGGCGTTTGGTCCGATTCACCACGGGATGCCGCTGTCCGAGGTGGAGTCCCGGGTGACATGGATGATGGGGCAGGTGGGTCTTGAGGACCGGGCAGATGCCGACCCCCACACGCTCTCCGGCGGCGAACTGCGCCGTCTCGCAGTCGCCGGCGTGGTGATAACCGGAGCCCGATACGTAATCCTTGATGAACCGTTCAGCAGCCTTGATCCTCCCGGTGTACGCGAGGTACTCAGTGCCGTTCTCCATCTTCGCAGCCAGGGCTGTGGGATCATGATCATCACCCACGAACTGGAGAAGGTTCTCGCTCATGCCGACCGCCTGGTGATTCTGCACCGCGGACGGATCGAGACCGACAGCCATCCTGAGGCGGCACTCGAGCAGCTCCCCCGCTTTCAGCTTCGCCGTCCTCCCGGCTCCCTCAAGGAAATGACGTGGCACGAATGACACTCTTCTCCTACGATGCCGGCAGCGGGGTCCTGCACGCCGTGGACCCACGCCTCAAACTTGCCGCCCTGCTCGCGCTTACCATGGCGGTGTTTTCGCTCCCCGCTCCGCCAACCGGAGTGCACGTGGGGGTCACCGCTCCCGCCCTGCTTCTGGTGCTGGGATGGGCCGTCGAAGGACGGTCGCGAACTCGCATGCAATCCGGCGCCGTCGCACGCGCTCGTTCGTTGGGGCGGATCCTCCGCCGAGTGACGCCGCTGTTGTTTCCCCCGGCGCTGATCGTTCTGTTTCGCGGCGCCGGCGGCGTGGATTACGCGACCCGCTTTTTCATTGTCGCCCTGCTCGGAGACCTGACTCTCGCGGTGACCAGCCGGGGACGATGCATCGACGCGGTCGCGTGGATCTGTTCACCGCTTCCGCGAAGGCCGCGGGCAATGGTTCCGCTTGCCACCGCCGTCGCGTTGTCAAGCGCGCCGCTGTTCATTGGGGTGATGCACGACGCCCGAGACGCGTGCCGGGTGCGCGGTGTCCGTCTGCGCCGACACCCTCGCCTTACCGCAACCCGAATCGCGCGAGCAACACTGGACGACCTGCCGCGACGGATCAATCGAATCAGCGACGCGGTAATGGTCCGGGGTTTCTCCCTCGATCCTACGCCGCCGGCATTTCGTCTGGCCGGAGGTGACGCCGTCTTTGTTGTGGTGGTTGCCACAACCATCTCCGTGATGAACGTTTCCCCGTTGTTGTCGCTGCTGCGATAGAGTTTTCGTGGTATACTTTCAACCATGAGCAGGACAGAAACTCGTACCCACTTTCCGGCCGCGTTGCAGTTTGACGTGACTGATATTCGCATGCGAAAGATCCGGCGGCAATTTGATGCCACTCGTATCGAGGACATCCCCACCACGGTCCGCCAAGAGTTTTCTGCCGGCGGCATCACGTTCAAACCGGGCGAACGGATCGCCGTAGGATGCGGAAGCCGCGGCATCGCGAACCTCCCCGTCATTGTGCGCGCGGTAGTTGAGGAGATCCGGCGGGCCGGCGCGGAGCCCTTCATTATCCCGGTCATGGGATCCCATGGAGGCGGTACCGCTCAGGGCCAGGCTCAGGTGCTGGCAGACTACGGCATTACCGAAGAAAACGTGGGCGCCCCGGTTCGGGCTTCCATGGAGACGGTGGAGCTGCCATCCGAAGGCCTGCCACACAACCTTTACATGGACCGTCTGGCGTACGAAAGCGACGGAGTGGTACTGGTCAACCGGATCAAGCCGCACACCGATTTCCACTCGGCCATCGAGAGCGGCATCATGAAGATGTCAATCATTGGACTGGGCAAACACGACCAGGCCGATGCGATGCATCGATTTGGGGTACGGGGACTGAAAGAGCTGCTGGTTCCCGCTGCCCGCGAGATCATGAAGAGCGGCAAGATCCGCGCGGGCGTTGCACTTGTGGAGAACGCCTACGACGAGACCATGGTGATTCGCGCCCTGCGCGCCGAGGTCATTGAAGCCGAAGAGATGAAGCTCCTCGACGTGGCGCGCGCCGCAATGCCGCAGTTGCCCCTCGACCGCATGGATATCCTGGTCATCGACGAGATGGGGAAAGATATCAGCGGAGTGGGAATGGATCCCAATATCATCGGCCGGATGCGCATTCCCGGTCAGGAAGAGCCCACAACGCCCTGGATCACGCGGATTGTCTGCACCGACCTGACGCCGGCATCGCACGGAAACGCGCTCGGGGTCGGCCTTGCCGATCTCATCACGGAGAAACTCTACCGGAAGATCGACTTTCCCACCATGAACCCCAACCTGTTCACCAGTACCTTCCTTGAGCGGGGCAAGATCCCCCCAATTGCGGCGGACACCGGCGAGGCCCTCGCTTACGCCCTTCGAACCTGCGGCAACCCCGATCCCCGCACCGCCACGGTGCTGCGGATCAAGAACACGCTGCACATCGGCGAACTCTGGGTATCGGAGAACTCTCTTGACCAGGTCCTGGAATGTGAAGGGGTGGAGCTGCTTGATGGCAGTGCCCAGCTCATTGGTGAGGACGGAGAGCTCACCGCATTCTGACGAACGTGGTGCGAAAAATGTGCTTTCTTCCCGGAACCGTGAAGCACAAATTTCGCACCACGTTATTCGACCAACAGGATCTGCAGGTCGCAGACATTGGTGTTTGTTGGCCCCGTCTTGAACAACGCGCCAATCCGATCGAAGAAGTGGTATGAGTCGTTGTCGTTAAGCGAATGCCCGATCGAGAGTCCCGCACGCTCCGCCGTCTCGGAAACGGCCACGGAAGCAAACGCTCCCGCCGCGTCGGTGGGACCGTCGTTTCCGTCGGTTGCCGTGGAAAGAAAGGTCACCCCTCCGAATCGCGCCGGACGTGCGGAAATCTCGCCGAGGAATGCCAGTGCCATCTCCTGATTGCGGCCGCCCTTTCCCGATCCAGCTACCGTCACTGTGGTTTCTCCCCCGGCGAGCACACACGCGGGCTTTGACAGAAAGCCCGCATCCGAGGCGGCCAGATCCTTCGCCATAGCCGAAAACACCCGCGCGATCTCACGCGCTTCGCCGGTCAGCTGCGAGGTCAGCACGGCCGTGTTGAAGCCCAGCTTTTCGGCTGCTCGTCTCGCAGCATCCAGCGCCAGGGCGTTGGTTCCTATCAAAACGTTATGCACGCGTTCAAAGGCGGGATCCCCCGGCTTGGGCGTCTCTTCGGAGCGCCCCTCGCGTCCCGCTTCCAGCAGCGCGCGCACCCGCTCAGGAAGCCGGTCGGCGATCCGATACTTCTCGGCTACCGCCCAGGCGTCATCGAAGGTGGTGGGATCGGCGCAGGTCAGACCGCTGGCAATGCTCTCCAGTTCGTCACCCACCACGTCGGAAAGAATGAGACTCACCGTGGTCGCCGGCTGAAGAATTCGACAGAATCGTCCGCCGGACACCGCCGAAATGTGTTTACGGATGCAGTTGATATCCTGAATCGGAGTGCCCGCCTCCAGAAGAAGCTGCGTGGTCTCCTGCGTGTCCTCGAGCGTCACCTCACCCTGGTCGCCGGCAGCCGGGAGGGTAAGGAGGGCTGATCCTCCACCCGAAATGAGCACCAGACAGAGCGTCTGCTCATCCGCGGATTTCGCCAGATCCACGATCCGACGACTGGCCGCGACCCCGTTCTCGTCGGGCACGGGGTGACCGGCTTCCAGCAGCTCGATTCGGTTCAGCTCGCGACGATGCTCGTATTTGACGACCACCAGTCCGGTTTCGATACGATCACCGAGTACCTGCTCGAGCCCGTACGCCATCGACGCGCCCGCCTTCCCGGCACCTACCACGATGATGCGCCGGAAGTCGTTCAAGTCGATCGTCAGGCTGTCTGCCCCGGTCTGGATCGACAGCGAATCGCCGTTCAGTGTGACACAGTCGGTGATCATCCTCACCGGATCGACCCGTTTCAGCGCCGCTTCGGCAATGGCGCGAGCTGCCGCCTGGTTCATCGCTTCGCTCCTGTACGTTTTGTGCTGTCCCCGTCGGCCTTTTCCGCCTGCAGCAGATTACGCCGGATCCACGGCATGTTCGACCAGCGAAGCGCCCGCCGAAAAAACCCCGCCGCCTGCTTTGGGTCGGACTTGTGATTGAGATAGATCGATCCCGCGTTGTTCATCGCGTGGATATTGGTTTCGTCGAAGTCTGCGGCACGGGTAAACGCCGAGATCGCCTCGTCCCAGCGCTGCTCCTGCATCAGACGGTTACCGTCGGCAAAGCTCTCGTGTGCGCGCTTCACGCGATCGTAGCGCGCTTCATCGTCCGTCAGTTCGATTCGCTTCCGGAGGAGGTCGACATCTCCCTCTGGGGGATCGCTCGCCGAGCAGCGCCGGTAGTAGGCGTTGGCCTCTTCCCGGCGGCCACCGACGTAATAGAGATCAGCCAGCGCGCGCAGCCGCGGGTAGTACTCACCAAAGTCTTCCAGCTCCTGAAGCAGCAGACGCTCAGCCTCTTCGTAGTTGCCCATGGCGATATTGGTGAGTGCCAGATTATGGCGTGCGCCCGGTGAGCCAGGTTCGGCATCGAGAATGCGTTGAAACAGCGAGTGGGCGGTGGTGAAGTCGCCTTCCTGGTAGGCGCTCAAGGCGCGGCGCTTCATCAGACGCAACCGGAGCGTCGCGATCACGCGTTCCTGCGGACCTCAACCGCCGCCAGTGACTCGTAGAACTGGATCAACCCGCCGTGGTCGTCCTTCTGCTTGCCGGCTACCTTCAGTGCCTGCATGAACTCCATCACCTGGCTTGTCAACGGAACCGGGACCCCGATTTCGTGCGCGGTGTCGAGAGCGTTCTGCAGATCCTTGATGTGCAGTTCGATCCGGAAGCCGGGCTTGAAGTTTCCCTCGAGGATGAGGGGCATCTTGGCGTTGAGCACCGTGCTCCCGGCAAGCCCACCCTTAATTGCGTTGAACACCAGCTCGGGATCGACCTTTGCCTTGGTAGCCAGGGTCATCGCCTCGGACACCGCGGCGATGTTCAGCGCCACGATGATCTGATTCGCGAGCTTGGTTACGTTGCCCGCGCCGATGTCGCCACACCGTACCGCGGAGGCGCCCATCTTCAGCAGCACGTCTTTCACCTTCTCGAAGGCCTTCTCGGGCCCACCGACCATGATCGCGAGCGTACCGTCGATCGCCTTGGGCTCACCGCCGCTGACCGGTGCGTCCAGCATGATCGCGCCCTTCTTTTCCAGCTCCGCGGCTACTTCCTGAGCAGCAAGCGGCGCGATCGAGCTCATGTCCACCACGATGGCACCCGATCGCACTCCCTCGATGACCCCGTTCTCACCGAGGATCACCGCTTTGACGTGGGGGGAGTTGGGTAGCATGGTGATGATCAGGTCGACCCCGGCGGCCACATCCCTCGGCGATTTTGCCGCAACGGCCCCGGCGGTGACCAGCTCGGAAACGGATTCGGACACGATGTCATATACCAGCAGATCGTATCCTGCCGTGAGAAGGTTTTTCGCCATGGGCTTTCCCATGATGCCCAGCCCGATGAAACCAATACGCATGGCATCCCTCCTTGTTGAGTAGTCAATCACGAAACGTGGAGTGGGAAGCGGTCGGAAGCCCCCGCGGGGGCCTCCGACTCGAGTCGTTTACATGAAGATCGAAAGAATAAGCACGAAGATGAACGACGCGACTCCCTGCACCCCGGTTGCCACCGTCCAGAGTTTGTACCCCATCGGCGCCGGCATACCGGCAAACTGCGTAACGACCCAGAAGTACGAGTCGTTGGCGTGGGACACGATCACTCCGCCGGAGCCAATCGCAAGCACCGTCAGGACCGGGTTGAGGCCCAGAATCGGAACAAGCGGCGCAACGATGGCGGCAGTCGTGATGATGGCCACCGTACCGCTTCCCTGGGCGACTTTGAGCGCAACCGCGATCAGGAACGGCAGGAAATAGCCGAGTCTCAGATCACCCATGGTATCCGAGATGTAACCTACCATCGGGGAACCCTGGAGAACCCGACCGAAGGCGCCACCGGCACCGGTGATCGCGAGAATGAGGGCTGCGTGCTTGACGCCGTCACTCATCCAGGTGCTTCGTGCCTCGGGGCGCAGCTCTTTTTTGACCAGCGTCAGCGAGATGAGTACACCGATGATGAGTGCGGTTGCGGGGGCCCCAATGAAGCGGGCAAACTCATAGAAACCACCCGAGCCGAAGGGACGAGTCGGGAAAGCCGCAACTGAGTTCAGGAGGATGAGCACGATGGGCACCAGCAGCGGAAGCAGCGAGTGAAAGGTCCCCGGCAGCTTGCCGTACTTTGCCTTCAGCGTGTCGTAGGACTCTTCCAGTTCGGCGGTCAGTTCGTACTTCCCCGCAACCTTGGTTGCGAAGAGATAGCCGGCGAACATGCTCACGAGGGCCGCCATCAGGCCGAACAGGATCACCATACCAAGGTCGGCGTTCAGTTCGGCGGCAGCCGCGATCGGACCCGGCGTCGGCGGAACCAGCGCGTGGGTGGCGTGCAGACCGGTACCGAGGGCAACGGCCATGATGGTCATTGACTTCTTGGCCTGAACCGAGAGCGCCTTGTTCAGGGGCGAGAGAATGACGTACCCCGAGTCACAGAATACCGGGATGGAAACGACAAACCCGGCAAAGCTCATGGCCAGCGGAGCACGCTTCTCTCCCACCAGGCCCAGAATGGCCTGCGTGATCGAGAGGGCCGCGCCCGTCTTCTCCAGGATCGTTCCGATGATCGTACCGGCAATGATGACGATACCAATCGCCCCCATTGTGCCGCCGAATCCTCCCGTCACCCGGCCGATAACGTCTGCGAGCGGCATACGGATTCCAATGCCATAGAGAAACGCAACGCCGATCAGTACGACGAATGCATTCATCTGCAACTTGGCGGTTCCGTAGATGATCAGCAGTACCGCGACGACCAGCATGATTAATGCAATTGGTCCAGATACCATAGTCACCCTCCTGACACAAAGTGTGTGAATTCCTTAT
>REDM01000252.1 GCA_007693485.1 Spirochaetaceae bacterium | reverse complement strand
CAGCGGGATCGAGTTGACCGCGGGCATCATGCCGACGCGCAGGGTCTGGGCGGACACCGCGGCGGTACCGAAGAGGCAGAGCGTCAATGCAAAGAACGCGAACCGCACAGCGGCACCGCGGAAACGGATATTCATTATAATTCCTCACAGAAACACAGCGTTGGGGAGACTATACCAGATCGGTTCCCGGTTGGGCAAAGCGCACGGCTACCGGTGCGGTTCCCGCTTGTGATATACATGTACTGTATGGAACACGCTGCCGTGCCTCCGGGCAGCCGCTTGGTACAACGATTTGTCTCGCGCATTCGGGCACGATTTGGAATAGGCGCTCGCGTGGAGGAGTTGCAGACCAAGCTCGACGAACGCAACCGCGTACTCTCCACGATCGCCCACGAGCTCCGCACGCCACTCACCGTGATGCAGACCACCACCGCGTTGCTGCTGGAAGAGAGCACCGGGCCGTTGAGTGAGCGGCAGCGTGAGTTCCTGGAATCAATGAGCGGAACCACAACGAGCATGGTTCGATTTGTTGAAGGCATACTGGCCGAGATCAAGGTTGACCGTGCGTGGATGCCGCTTGACGCACGGCCGCTGGACCTTCGTCGTATCATCCGCCGGGTGCGCACCGCGATGCAACCGCTGCTGGACGAACGCCGGCAGACGCTTCAAACCACCGTTCCGTCGCTGCTCACTCGACCGCTGGGAAACGAGACGTGGATCCATCACGTGTTGACCAACCTCGTGCACAATGCGGCCAAGCACGCCGGTGAACGTGGTACCATCGTAGTGTCGGTGACGGAGCACGATGAGTGCGTCGCGGTCACGGTGAGTGACAACGGACACGGTCTGGTTACCACCGGCCGGGAACGCCTGTTCGAAGAGTTTTACCAGGAAGAACCGGTCTCCGATGCCGCCTTTGAGGGAACCGGCCTTGGACTCGCGATCGTGCGGAATGTGATCGAACGGCACGGAGGACGGGTCTACGTCACCACAGCTCCCGGGCTGGGAACCATGGTGTCCTTCACGCTTCCCCTGCCGCAGTTGGGAGACACGGAACCGAATGAACCGTCGCGTACTGCTGGTTGACGATGAACCGGCCATCATCAAGCTCCTGCGCTTCATCTTTCAGGACGCGGGATTCGACGTTGAGTCCGTCGGGAGTGGTGAAGAAGCGCTGGCGGTCACCGACCGGTGGCACCCTGACCTTGTTGTGCTCGATATCGGACTGCCAGGAATGAGCGGGCTCGACGTCTGCCGTGCGCTGCACGCGGCACGAATTCCGGTGCTGGTTCTCAGTTCCCACGATCAGGACGACGACGTGGTCGAGGGGCTTGAGGAAGGAGCTGATGACTACGTGACCAAGCCGTTCAACCATCGGGAGCTTCTGCTGCGGGCAGAGAAGCTGATTGAGCGTGGTGTCCGCTTGTCCCTGGATGAGGAGACGGATCTCATCCAGGTTGGTGAACTGGAGATCGACGCGGCAAAAGCGTTAGTTCGCCGCGCAGGAACCGCAATCTACCTCACTCCCACCGAGATTCAGATCCTGAAGCTGCTCGCTCGAACGCCCGGCCGACCTGTGGATATCGACACGATTCTGAAGCAGGTGTGGAAGCACCCAGACCGTCTTGGCGGTCCCGAAATGGTGAAGGTGAACATCCGCCGGCTGCGTCACAAGATCGAAACCGATCCCACCGAACCCAGATACATTCTCAACCGGCGTGGCATGGGCTACTACCTGGAGCCGTAGCCCGCGCGCCGGCTCCAGGGGTGTTTGTTACCTGATTGTTCCTTGCGCGGTTTCCGAAAGCCTCCCACAATGAACACCAGAATCCAAACAGGAGGCTCTTATGCGACGAATTACGTTACTACTGCTCATCGGGGCGCTGATCGCCACCGGTACGCTTTTTGCGGCAGGTACGCGTGAAGCGGCAACCGATCCAAGCGGCCGGGAACGACGTCTGGTCATCTACGCGTCCCACCCGACGGACATGGTTGATTTCTACGTTGAACGGTTCAAGCAGCGCTACGGCGATATCGAGGTTGAACTGATTACCGGCGGCACCGGTGAGCTGCTTTCGCGGGTGCAGGCTGAACGCGGTCGACCGCAAGGCGATATCATGTGGGGTGGTGGATCACACACCGGTGGATCGGCTCCCGATCTCTTTCTTCCCTACGACTCGCCGGCGCTTGAAGGAATTTCGCCCGCCTTTCACGATCCCAAGGGGTTCAATGCTCCTTTCGATGCGTTCACGATGGTGATTGTCTACAACAAGAATCTGGTACCGGAGAACGAGGTGCCTCGTCGATGGGCCGATCTCACCGATCCGAAATGGCGCGGACGCATCGTGCACGCAAACCCGGCAGCATCGAGTTCGTCTTACGCAGCCATGGTAACCTGGCTTGAGATTGGCGGCTGGGACCTGGTCGAGGCGCTGGCACGAAACCAGATCATCGCCGAGAGCTCGAGTGCGCCATTTACCCAGGTTGGTCAGGGCGAGAATCCGATCGGTATCGCGTACGAAGAAGGCGCCTTCCGCTGGGTTCCGTCGGGTAACGTCGGCATCGTCTATCCGGAAGATGGCGTAGCGCTGCTGCCGGGCGGACTGTTCCTGATGCGCAACAGCCCAAACCCGAATAATGCCAAGCTTTTTGCCGACTTTCTGCTCGAGCAGGAACAGCAGGAAGCGCTGGCGCGGAACTTCCCCGGGCGTCGCCCGACCCATCGCAACGTCGATCTCGATCCGGCGATGACTCAGGTCGACCAGCTGAACGTCATCGAGTACCCCGTGGATGCGGCAAGCGCGAACAGAGCTGAGTACCTCGCCCGCTGGCGCGAGATTATGATCCGCACGCGCTGATTGGTAGGATAGCGCTGTATCATCGGCCCGGCGTGAATGCGCCGGGTCACCGTCTTTCAATCCGTACACGAACAAATTCAGGAGGCTCATATGTCCGCAGTTGCTAAGACTCGGGTTACGATCGAGAATGTCACGATGCGGTTTCCAGGGGTTGTCGCTGTCGACAACGCAAACCTGGTGATCGAACCGGGAGAATTCTTCACCCTGCTCGGCCCGAGCGGATGCGGAAAGACTACCCTGCTGCGCACGATTGCCGGGTTCTACCGGCAGAGCGAAGGGCATATCCATTTCAACGAAACCCTCATCGACCGGATTCCCGCCTATCGCCGTGATACCGGCATGGTGTTTCAGAATTACGCCGTGTTCCCCCACCTTACGGTGAGCCAGAACGTCGCCTACGGTCTGCGCGCGCGCAAGGTCCCCAAGGAAGAGATGGACGAGCGCGTGCGGGAGGCCCTGCGCCTGGTAGACCTGACCGGGTATGAACAGCGCAAACCGCGGCAGCTCTCGGGTGGGCAGCAACAGCGGGTGGTCGTTGCCCGCGCTATTGTGGTGCGGCCGCAGGTGCTGTTGATGGACGAACCGCTCGCCAACCTCGACGCGAAACTGCGGGTGCGGCTGCGAGAGGATCTTCGCGAGCTGCAGCAGCGGCTTGGTATCACCACCATCTACGTTACTCACGATCAGGACGAGGCGCTGAGTATTTCCGACCGGATTGCTGTGATGTCGGGAGGGAAGATTCTCCAGGTGGGCACGCCTACGGAGGTGTACCGGCAGCCGGTCTCGCGAGGGGTCGCGGAGTTTGTAGGAGAAGGGTCCTTTCTTTCCGGCGTGGCCGAGTCTGTTGATGCAAACGTCTCGATTCGCCTGGACGACGGCACAATCCTCAACGCGGCAGCCCCGACTGGGTGGAAGGCCAAAAAAGGAGACACGCTGGGAATTGGCTTCCGGCCACACGACACCCGGATTCTGATCAACCGCGATACTGCCACGGAGAACTCGCTTGAGGGCCGGGTGGTGCAGCGAATGTATTTCGGCGGTCTGGTTCGCTACCTGCTGGAAACCTCCTCCGGGTTGAAGGTTCAGGCGGAAGAGTACGCACCGGCGTCCGACGGGGCTACGGCGCTCGGCGAATCGGTGCGGTTCAGTATTGCCTCTGATCGGCTGATGCTCTTTCCGTCGGTCGGGGAAAAGGAGGCGCTCTCGTGAAGCTCGGCGCGTTCAGAAACAAACGGGACCACTATCTCGACTTCTGGGACGTCGTCACCTACGTCTCCCTGGCCCTGTTTGCAATACTGTTGGTGTATCCGGTCGTTCGCCTGGTGATGGCAAGTTTCATGACTCAGGCGGGAACCTTCGCCGCCGGTGAAGAGTTCTCGATGATTCAGACCTACGTCGAGTTTTTCACCATCCGGTACTACTACCAGACGATGATCAACAGCTTTGTGGCGAGCCTGCTGGCAACCTTGTTTGCCGTGATCATCGGGGTGCCGGTGGCTTACCTGATCTATCGTATCGACATCCCCGGCAAGCTGCTCGTCCGTGTCGCGATCGTACTCACCTTCGTATCGCCGCCATTCATCGGGGCGTACGCGTGGGTGCTGCTGCTGGGGCGCGCGGGCGTGCTCACCGGGTTTTTCGCCAATCTCGGGATCACACTGCCGAGCATCTACGGTTGGAGGGGTATTGTGCTGGTGTTCACCCTTCAGGCGTTTCCCTTTGTATTCCTGCTGGTTTCGTCCGGCCTTCGCTCCGTCGATCAGAGTCTCGAGGATGCGGCGATCAACATGGGACGTTCGTCCTTTGGCGTATTCCGCACGGTCATTCTCCCGTTGATCGTTCCCTCCATCTCCACGGGGGCGTTGCTGGTCTTCGTGACCACCTTCTCGGACTTTGGTACGCCAATGATCATCGGTGAAGGGTTTCGTGTTCTGGCCACGCTGGTCTATACCGAGTTTGTGAACGAGTTCGGTGGAAATCCGCGTGTTGCGAGTACGCTGGCCATTCTGATGCTGAGCGTGACGGTGGGGGCGCTCCTGATCCAACGCTATTTCGCGGCAAAGTCATCGTTTGGCCAGGAGGCGGTGACCCCACTTGGAATCCGGTGGGTCTCTACTCCCAAGCGGATCATCTCATCGATTATCGTCTACGGGATCGTCTTCGCAGCAATGCTGCCGACCCTGACCATTATCGTCTCTTCGTTTCTGGAATCGCGTGGCCCGATGCTTATCGCCCGCTTCTCGCTGGATGGGTATAGAACCGCGGCTCGACTCCCGCTGGCCTTCCGTAATTCGGTGATCTTTGTGTTTGTTTCCACGGTTCTCTGCGTGGTGGCAGGAACCTTGATGGGTTACATCGTTGCACGGCGGAAGAACCGTCTTACGGCTGTCATCGATACGTTATCGATGACACCATACGCGGTGGCTGGACTTGTTCTGGGTGTAGCACTCTCAATCTCCTTCGGTGGGGCCCCCTTCTACCTCTCGGGTACGGCACTCATCCTGATCATGTCGTTCTTTGTACGCCGTCTGCCCTACTCGGTTCGATCGGTCTCCGGGTTGCTTTACCAGATGGGTCCCCATACCGAAGAGGCGTCCGTCAACCTCGGCGTACCGCCAGGACGCACCTTCCTGCGGGTCACTCTGCCGCAGATCACCCCTGCCGTGCTCTCGGGGTCCCTGCTCACCATGGCAACCATCGCCCGCGAGTTCAACTCAACGGTGATCCTGTACTCCGGGCGCACCCGGACCCTGCCGGTTGAGGTGTTCGTTCAGGTCTTGCAGGGGAACTTCGGCTCTGCTTCGGTGGTTGGCACGGTGTTGATTCTGCTCACACTGGTGCCGATCGTCGTGCTGTTCAAAGTGTTTGGCAAGGACGAGCAGGCACTGCTGTAGCGAATGGTCGGCCAGACGGCTGGTCAGTTCCTGCCGGCGGGGGTAGTATCGTGCTGGTGAAGAAACGTGCTGAACCCCAGAGTCCCGAGACGGCACAGGGTGCCGTCCCGGTCCCGCATCCTCGGCGTGCGCCGGATTCGGACTACCTGATTCTCGATGGCCTGCGAAAAGTCTACTCAGGCAAAAAGCGAACGACCGTGCATGCGGTCAATGAAGTATCGATCTCGGTGGCGCGGGGTGAGTTTGTCACACTGCTCGGGCCGTCGGGGTGCGGAAAGACCACCACGTTGCGCATGATCGCGGGCTTTCTCCGCCCCACTGCGGGGCGGATCGTCTTGAACGGAGTAGACGTAACCGCGGTTCCCGCTTATCTGCGAAACTGCCCGATGGTGTTCCAGGACTACGCGCTCTTTCCGCACCTCACGGTCTTCGAGAACATCGCCTACGGTCTTCGCGCCCGCAAGGCGAATCGGCAGCAGATCGAACACGACGTCGCCGTGGCGAGCCAGATGGTGAACCTCATTGGTCTGGAGGGTCGCTACCCGCGACAACTGTCCGGCGGGCAACAGCAGCGGGTGGCACTCGCCAGGGCGCTGGTGTTGAAACCGGAGATCATTCTGTTTGATGAACCGTTGTCCAACCTGGACGCCAAGCTCAGGGTTCAGACGCGCACGGAGATCAAACGTGTGCAGAAGCTGCTTGGCATCACCGCCCTCTACGTGACTCACGATCAGACCGAGGCGCTCAGTCTCTCGGATCGCATTGTCATCATGAACCGTGGACGAGTTGTTCAGATTGGTACTCCGAAGGAGATCTATCACCATCCCTCGACGCCCTTTGTTTCCGACTTCATCGGCAACGCGAACTTTCTCGATGGGGAAGTGGAGGCCGTGCGCGACGGCGTTGTATCGATCCATCTGGGACCAACAAGTGTCATGCTTCCCGCTGCACAGTGTGACGAGGGGCTGCGGCCCGGAGATGAAGTGGTTGTCTCGGTGAAGCCTGAAGCGATCGAGGTCGGTATCCCCGACGAGGTGTGTGCAACAAACCCACAGATGATCGGGCGGGTCGACTACGCGGGCTTTGTTGGCGCGAGTACAGAGTATCGGATTCTCTTTGGAGACACCTTTGTCACGGCGCTTCAGCCAAACGTACCGGGTCGATCGCTCACCCACGCCATCGGTGACGACGTCGGTTTGCACTTCCAGATCCAGGCGATCCGCGCCTATCGGGTGTAGCGCCGTTCCGGTGCGGTTCCCAACCGGCGCGGTGTCGTCCATACTCTGAAAACGGAGGTTCCCGGTGCGAGCGGTTATTCAGCGCGTGACCCGCGCGAGCGTCACGATT
>REDM01000251.1 GCA_007693485.1 Spirochaetaceae bacterium | reverse complement strand
CCGACACAAGAATCTCCTGATTGTACGCTATTTCCGATCTGTGCCGGAAGAAAACCGTCGCCTTGCCGTGTTGGCCGACCTGCGAGATCGTTTCAAGTGGTTAGCCGTCTTTGACGACGGTGATTCCGGCGACATCTACTACCCTGAAGCGCTTCCTCTGGTGGACGAATACTGGAAAAAACAGCTCTATCGCGACCGAAACCAATACCCCGCTCAGATCGCGTCGCAAATGCACAAAATACGGCTTGCCTGGAACTTGGGGATCGGAAGTTTTCCGGTCAGCAGCGCTCAACTTACGTGGGCGCGCCGCGCGGTACATTTCTTGTCGCCGCATACATTGCGGTTCTTCTATCGTGATCCGAGAAAATTTCAACGTCCCGGAGCCCCTAAGGAGAACTTTGTGAGCGCGCGGTTCCCCGTCCACACCGGCAACAGTATTGTCCGTGACCATCGAGCGCTTTTCCAGAAAACCGCCGATCAGTCACCGCTCTTTCGCACGGGAACGGTTCCGCGACGCCAGTTTTATGCCGAGCTGGATCGCAGCACGGCTGTATTGAGTCCGTATGGGTATGGTGAGATTTGTTTTCGTGATTTCGAAGCAATCCTTCATGAAAGTGTATTGTTCAAGCCGGATATGTCGCATCTGGAGACCTGGCCCGATGTCTACCTACCCATGAAGACCTACGTACCTCTCGAACACGATGGATCGGATCTAATCGCCCGCGCTCGCGAGGTTATCCAGAACCCGATGCTAAGGGAAGAACTGGTTAATAACGCGTCTCGGGTGTACCGAGCCGCCTTCGAAGAACTGCAAACGCGTCTTGATCTGTTATTGTCCGGATTGGAGATCTCGTGAAACGTGTCTTGATCGTCACCGACGAAGTTGCTCCCCACAGTTCCGGCGGCGCGGGTTTCTCCATTCACGCCTTGGCGCTCGCGCTAGCTCGGCGGGGTTTGGAGATCTGCGTCTTCTCGGCCGTGGAAGACACCACCAGAACTCCCGGATACGAGGAGTATGAAGGCGTGCGCCGCTTTCTTGTCCCCGTTGTACACCATCCGGCACTGCGCCACCTGAAAGGTCTCTCCAATCCGGGCCTGCTTCGGCACCTCGCTGCCGTTGCAGCCGAGTTTCGTCCCGACGTCATCCACGTGCAGAACTGCTCAAAGCATGTTTCGTTTGCTGCGGTTCGGCTCGCCGCGCGGCATACATCCAAGGTCTTCTTCACCGCTCGCGATACCATGGCAATTCATTACGGTCAGATCGACTGGATGCGGGGCTGTGAATCCGCGCCCGACTACCGGGTCACGCTTGCGAGGGCAGTAAAAAAAGCGCGAAAGCGGTATGTTCCGGCGCGGCTGATGATCATTCGACGAATTCTGAACCGTGACGCCCGCGCAGTGGTGTGCGTCAGCGAAGACCTCGCGACGGCGTTTCGTCAGAACGGTATCCACAATGTCGTCGCGATTCACAACGGAGTGGATCCGTCACTCTATGATGGCATCGCCGCCAACGATGTACAGGACTTCCTTGCCCAGCGCGGGCTTTCCGGCAAGAAATGCGTACTGTTCGCCGCGCGGGCCAGCGATACCAAGGGCTTCGGGGTGAGCCTTCAAGCATTCGGGCGTTTCGCACAATCCATTCCTGACGCAGTTCTTGCGGTCGCAGGAAAAGCGGAGCTGCTTGCTCCGTACGCCGACGCCATCGAACGCCTCGGGCTCACGGGGCGGGTGGTAGCGCTTGGATGGCTTTCGGCGGAGCTGATGCGCGTGGCATATACCGCCGCAACCGTCTGTGTGGTGCCCTCTCAATACCTCGATCCGTTTCCGCGAGTGAACCTCGAAGCCATGGCAGCCGGCACGCCGGTGGTAGGAACCTGCCTCGGAGGAACGCCCGAGTTGATCGTCAACGGCGTCAACGGCTACGTGGTGAATCCGTTCGACCCCGCAGCGCTGGCAGACCGACTATCTATCCTTCTCACCGACCAGGCTCTTCGAGAACAATTTGGCGCCCAGGCACGGGCGCACGTGGCAAGCCTGTTCAGCACTGACCACTACGCCGCGCGCCATATTCAGCTATACAATGAGGCGTCAATATGAACCTCCTCTTCGACCTCTTTACTACCCAGGAAACCGCACTCACCAGGGTGCACGGCGGTGGTGTCTACGGCCAAGCGTTTTTTGCCGAGTTGTGTGCCGCCAATTTCTGGAAGCAGAACGGGATCCGCCTGTCGGTGGTTACCCGGGCGGGCGCGGCGCTGCCCGATTCCGTTCAGCAGGCGGTCCAGGCTCATGCGGATGAGGTCGTGGCCGTGGATTCGCACGCCGGCATTCTCAAGGCCGCGGCGGAGAAATCCCCGGACGTCCTCTATACGCCCGTGCCGTACTGGCTCGCGCATCATCGCGACCAGTGTGCCGGACTGTCGGTTCCCATCAAGGGGACCGTTCACGGGATCCGCACCGTTGGTGGCACCGATGATCCGTTGTCGCTCCAGTACCAGCGGAACCCGCTCAAACGGCTCTATCAGCGGCTGATCCGCGTGCCAAAGCGCGCCTTTGCCAGGCGCAAGCGCGACGACAGCGAGGCCGTACTCCGCGCCCTCACTGGCGGTATGCTCACCGTGTCGCTGCACAGCAAGTACCAGATCATCGCCGAATTTCCCTTCGTAACGCCGGAGCAGGTCTCCGTGGTCTACTCGATCGATCAACCGCTCACCTCGGCGCAACCGGACCCGCTTCCGGACTCGGTCGTGCAGCCGCTTGCAAACCGGCCCTATTTCCTGTTGCTCAACGCCAATCGTCCGGTCAAGAACGCACTGCGGGTCATCGTTGCCCTCGAGCGCTACCGGCCGCCCGCGCTTGAGGCCTACGCCTTCGTCTGCGTGGGGTTTTCGTCCGCGCAGCGGGACTACATCCGCCGGGCGTACCCGTTGGCCCACCGGCAAATTGTGCACGTCCCCTATTGTGAACGCTCCGTGCTCGACTCGCTCTTTGCCCACGCGTACGCCCTCGTGTTTCCGTCCAAGAATGAGGGCTTCGGGTATCCGCCCCTGGAGGCAATGCGCGTGGGGACACCCGCCGTCTGTTCCGCCGCCACCGCCATTCCCGAGACCTGCGCCGATGCGGTCCTCTATTTTCAGCCCACCTCCAACGCAGAGATCATCAACCGCCTTCTGCAGATTGTTTCGGAATCCGAGCTGCGTGCCAATCTGATTCGCCGCGGTACCGAGCGCTACCAGCGGTACGCCTCCTTGCGGGCAGAACAGGTCAAACGCTTCGGCGCCTTTCTGCTCTCCCCGCCGCCGGCGCGGTAGTTATTCGACCGGCAGTTGTCACCATGCAATCGGTCCTCACCATCATCTGCATCTACCTCCACCCCTACGTCCGCACTGGCGGCCACCGGCGCTACCTGGAACTGGTCCGCGGTCTTGCGGCGCGGGGGCATCGGTGCGTCCTGTTTGCTGACCCGCGGCTCTCCGCCGACCTGCCCGTTGTGAATGTGGTTCCGCTTCACCCGTCGCAACAGTCATTCTTCAAGTCGCTTCCACTGCCCAAGTCAACACGCTTCGCCGCCGCCGTCCGTACGGCGCTTCGCCGCGGTGCGGTCCAGGCTGCAGATCTCGTTCTGGTCTTCGGTGAGACGCATTTCGCCGCGGCACGGGTGGTCTCGCGGCGGCTTCGCATTCCCATGCTCTTTGCGTTTCGAAGCCTTCCGGTCGACGTGGGCAACATCGAGCTTGCCCAGGGCGGCAAGAGTGCCCTGCGCTCGCTGGTCATCCGGCTTCGTGTGGCAAAGTATCGCCTGTACGAACGCGCGGTGTCCCGCCACGCGGCCCGGATCGTCTTTCAGAGCGGCTTCGATCGCGACCGGTACCTGTCGCGTGTTCCGCGCGCCGCCGCCATCGCCCGCGTCATCCGGGGCAACATCGCCGAGCCGTGGTTCCCCGCATCGGCACGCCACACAAACCGCAGCACCGGTCTTTCCACCATCCTCTGTATCGGTGCCATCAGCGAGCGCAAGGGCGTGGCATGGCTTGTCAACGCCTTCCTCCAGGTCGCCGGGGATTTCCCGACTCTGCGCCTGGATATCGCAGGAACCGGCGGCCTCCGCACTGTGCTGGAACAGCGGGTCGCCGCCGCCGGTCTGTCGCAGCGCGTAAGGTTTCTCGGCCACGTCACCGACCCGCTTTCCCTCATTGCCGCCGCCGACCTCCTCGTCGTTCCCTCGCTGTTTGACAGCTATCCCAACACCGTTCTCGAAGCCCTCCATGTCGGTACCCCGGTCATCGCAAGCCGCGTCGGCGGTATCCCCGATATGCTCGAGCACCACGAGCTGCTCTTCCCTCCCGCTGACGCGTCGGCCATCGCCGGGCGCATCCGGCTTCTCGCCACCGATCCGGCCGCGTACCGTCGTGCGCGCGATCTCTGCGGCCGGCGGCGCTCCTATTTTGAGTTCGACTGGCCGGCGGAGTGGGAGCGGGTCATGCGCGAGATGGTGGGGCAGGGGAGCGGGGAAAAATGAAACGGATATCGCGCCTCCTCCGGCAGCTTATCCCCGAGAAGACCAAACGCGCCGTCCGCCGCAAGGTCGACCGCTTTGTCGCGCGCAAAGGGTATCCACGCATCGACCGCGCCCATCCGGTCGATTTTCGCGATCTTGTGGCCAGCCCGCTCGAGGCACTCGAGCGCGCCCCCGGCTATCCCGTACTGGTCTCGGTGCCGGTGGAACGCTGCAGGGGGCTCGGGCTCATGGCCTTTCCGCTGTCGTCGGACTCCCCCCATCCCCACGTCATGACGGCGCGCTCGTGGCAACGGGATCGGCAGCTTGCCTACGAAGATTCGCCGCTTGCCCACTACTACCACGCGGTCACGCCCCACACCGCCGCCGACGTACTCGGTCTTCCCGGTGCGGAGTGTACTCCCACGCTCGCGGCCATGGACGCCCTCTGTGCCACCCTGCCCTGGATTGGTGTTCCCGGTACCGTGGCCCGGTTACGGCGGTTGCAGTTGTCGCGTAACGAGATGTGGCAGTACGGATAAGAACCGCTTGCTCATCCCGGCTGGCTCGAGTGGGGACCCATCCCCGTCCGTCGCGGTGAGCTTGAGCTGCAGCGCGTTGCGCGCACCACCGAATCCATCGCCGTTCACGGATACCGTCCTCGCTCCAACCAGGGGTTCGTCCGCGCCACCATCCTCGTAAGGGACAACGACTACGCCGCCCTCATCACCGCCGGTCAGCACCGCGTGGCCGCGGTTGCCGCGCTTGAGCACCCCTCCATCGCCCTGCACATTCCGCCCGTCGCCATCGTCAACCGCGCCGATCACGCATCGTGGCCCGCGGTTACCGCCGGTCTCCTCACCCCCGCACAGGCTCTCACGGTCTTCGACCGCATCTTCGAGGGCCGCCAACCCCCCTTCGTAGATTCCCGATGGCCCGTTTCTGATCCCCTCTGTCCGTGAACCGTAAGCACGCTACACGGAAAACCACGGGCGCACCGCCACACCGTTGCGGGTGAACGACTCGTTGCCCCCGTGGACGAGGGTGGCCAATTCAATCGCTACCGGAAACAGCCGGCCGCCGGTGTCGATCAGCAGATCAATTTCGTGGCCCGTCTGATCCCGCCAGAAACCGTTCAAACCGTTCAAGATCCCCGATGTCTCACCAGAGACCGCAGGTCCCGCTGGATGTACGTCTCAATGTAGTCGGAATACCAGATCTCCGGCGGGATGGCCGCATCGTGGATCCGCGGGTAATAGCCGCGAAACAGGGTTTCCCACAGGTCCAGAGTCGAAGGGCCACCGGCAAACAAAGAGGTACCGTCCACCGGAGCACTCTGGGTCTCCCGCTCCATGAACAGGAAGTTCTGTGATCCCGTCAGTATAAATCGTCCGGGGCGGTGATCGTCACCACCGGATAGTACGACGCGTCCCGTTTGATATACCCTTCCAACGTTCTCGGAATCATGGTAGGGAAATCTACGATTGAATCGTAGATTTGTCGAATCCTGCCGAGGCACCCGAGGAATATCAGTTCACAACCGGCAGTAATCTGGCTATAACCGTTGACTTTTGGCTATAGTGCTGGTATCCTGATTGCAGACGGAGGATACGCCCATGACCCGGATACCGCTCTTTGACGCAAAAAATCGCTTGTCCGCCGTCGTCCACGACGTGGAATCCGGTTCGCCGGTGGAGTTAACACGGCACGGGAAGCCCGTTGCGGTCCTTCTTGGCGCGGATGCATATCGCCGCCGGCAGAATGAACACCAGACCTTCGGACATCTCTTTGATCGCTTCGTTCAGCAGTGGCCGGTTGATGACGCTTCGGGCGACGAACACGATGAGAATCTTTTTGCTGACGTTCGCTCACGTGACGCGGGCCGCCCCGTCGATCTGTGAAGATCGTATATCTCCTCGACACAAACACCGTCTCCGAACTGCTTCGTCCCGCTCCCGACGAGCGGGTTATCTCCGCGTTTCGCACGTATGACGGCATGATGGCGATTCCGGCGGTGGTGTGGCACGAACTCCTGTACGGACTGGCCCGGCTTCCCGACGGACAGCGGAAGCGTCGGATCCGGGCGGGTATCTACGACGTGATCGCTCCGTCGCTGCCGGTGCTGCCGTATACGGAAACGGCGGCGGCACTCCACGCCGACATGCGCGTAGCAGCCGAGGCGGCGGGCACGCCCCTGCCATATGCCGACGGAATGATCGCGGCAACAGCCCGAAGCAACAACCTGCTGCTGGTTACCCGAAATACCACCGATTTCGATTGTGTCCCCGGTTTGCCCGTGGAAAACTGGTTTGTCTGAGCCACGGCACCGGAATCAGCGATTGCATCAGATCACTGCCTGCCCGCGGAAAACAGGCGCACAATCTGCGTGAGCTGTGCTCCGGTCAGGTCGGAGAACTCCCGCCAGCGTTCCGGTAACGTCCCGTTGTTGGACTCCAGAAAACGGAAGAGACGGTTGATCGTGAGGTCGGGCATATCGACGATTTCGGTTACTCCGCGACGAAAGGTATCGTACGCCTGGAGGTACGCCGTTTCCCGGGGAAGATCGTCTATGGTTTGGGCGATGCAAGAGGCAACAAATTCGGCGTGCGGTGTCAG
>REDM01000147.1 GCA_007693485.1 Spirochaetaceae bacterium | reverse complement strand
CTGTCCACCAGGGTGCGAAACCCCTCGACGAGCGCATTTGAGGGAGCGAGAAACCGCCCTTCGAGCTGTTCGCGACGGCGCTTCTGCGGTTCGCTCATGCGGCCGCTTCGGCGGATCGTGCGGTAGTCGCAGTCGTAGAGTAGCCCGCTGTGCTGTCCGATCAGCACATTGATGTTGTTCGGGAAGTACTTGCTGAGTGCGAAGTTCTGAAACCCGTCGATCACCAGCGGTTCGCCGACCCCAATGCGCTGCAACACTCCTGCGTGAAACGCCGCCGCGGCTCGGGCGAGGCGTTCGATGCGGTTGGCGACCGTGGAGGTGGTAGCGCAGAACGCACGGGACATATCGCGGGTGCTGCCGCAGCTGACCACCTGTCGCAGAAGTTCGCGGTAGTCCAGGACGCGTTTCGCGTAGTAGTCGAGGCGAAAGCTCTGCCGGCTGCAGCCGCGACCGCAGTGTCGGCAGCGAAACCGCGGCACCTCGCCGAAGGCCTCGGTGTGGTAGCTGCCGTGGCGGTAGAACCAGGTGAAGGTTGCCTGACCTGCGTTGTGCTCGTTATGAAAGCGGCACTTCGGGTTGAGGCAGAACGGCGGCTCAAAGGTCTCCGGCGTATCCTCCGGCACAAACTCCCAGTGGGTAATGGATCTCATACCCTCTATAAATCACCTTTTGTTCTCCCTGCTTTTGTCTCGCCGATTTTTCACCAAGCTTCGGGGCAGATTTGACAGCGTGCGCTTTCGCCCAACTGATGATACAATCAGCGACACAAGGCTACAACTTGCCCATAAGGAGAGACGCAGACATGGTGCGAACCGCAACCGAACACGACAAACTCGCCGTAATTGCCCTCGGGGGAAACTCCATCATCGAGAAGGGACAGCGGGGAACGGTCGCTGAGCAATTCGCCAACACGCAACGTTCGATGGAACGGGTGATCGACATGATGGAACTGGGATACACCTTCATCGTCACCCATGGCAACGGCCCGCAGGTGGGGAACATCATGCTGCAGGGCGCCATTGCCAAAGACCAGGTACCCGAGATTCCTCTGGTGGTAGCCGACGCGATGACCTGTGGTTCGATGGGCTACATGATCGAGCAGTCGCTCCAGAACGCGATGATCCGCCGCGGGTTATGGCGCAACGTGGTCACGGTTCCCTGCCAGGTGCTGGTTGATTGGCAGGATCCGGCCATGCACAACCCCACCAAACCAATCGGGCCCTTCTATACCGAGGAACAGGCAGACGCGCTGCGCGCCGAGCGGGGATGGGACATCCGCCAGGATGCCGGTCGCGGATTTCGCCGATTTGTCGCCTCGCCCTACCCCATCGACATCATCGAGCGTGACGCCATCAACCTGCTGCTGAAGCAGAAGTACATCCTGATTGCCGGCGGCGGCGGCGGCATTCCGGTTCGCTACGAGGAAGACGGACAGATCACCGGGGTGGACTGTGTGATCGACAAAGACCTGGTGAGCATGAAACTCGCCCTCGCGGTAGGCGCCACCACGCTGATCATCATCACCGGGGTGCCGCGCGTGGTGCTGAACTTCGGCAAACCCGACGAACAGCCCCTCCCCCGCGTCACCCTGGCACAGGCGCGCCACTACTATTATTCGGGCGAGTTTCCCGCCGGCTCCATGGGCCCCAAGATGCTCGCAGCCATCGAGTTTGTGCAGGCCAACCCGCGCAACCGCGTCATCATCACCGACGTGGAGCACGTGATCCCCGCCCTCGAAGGCAAAGAGGGAACCGAGATCGTCGCGTACTGACCAGAGCCCGACCGGCTACCGGCGCCGAGAACCCTCGCGCCGGTAGCGCTCGCGGGCGGCGTCAATCGCCATTTCAATTGGCTCGTAGCCGGTGCAGCGGCAGAGGTTGCTCTCCATCCAGCAGCGCACCGTCTCTGCATCAGCGTCCGGATGGGTCTCCAGCAGGGCGTGCGCGTTGAGCAGCATACCCGGCGTACAGAAGCCGCACTGAAAGCCGTAGTGATCGAGAAAGGTCTGCTGGATAGGCTCGTCCTCGAGGCCTTCGATGGTGGTCACGGAACGATCCACGGCGTCGAGGGTGAGCGTGATGCACGACTTGATCGGCTTGCCATCGACGAGTACCGTGCAGGCTCCGCAGTCGCCGTTCTCACACCCCATCTTGCTGCCCACCATGCCGAGGGTTTCCCGCAGGGTGCGAAGCAGGGTATCTCCGGGCCGCACCGGCACACGCCGTTCGCGGTTGTTGATTATCAGAGAGACTTCGCTCAATCCGTCGTACCGCTTCATGATCCCCCCTCCAGCTCGGTGATCGCGTCGGCAACCGCCTGCACCAGCAGCTCACGGCGATACTCGCCCGAGGCGCGCATGTCGCTGCGGGGCTCGCCGGGAAGCGCCCGCACAAAGGCCTCGGCTCGGTCGCGTGCGGTGCCGGCAGCGCTCGCCAACGCTTCCTCGGCACTTCGGCTGCGCAGAGGATAACCGAGCACACCGGCGAAGGCGAGGCGGATTGCCCCATCGATCCGCGCCGCACAGAGCGTGAGCAGCGGGTAGTCCACCCGCGCATCACGCTCGCGCCGCCGGTACCAGTGAGGCGCCGCGGCAGCCGTGGCAGGAACCGTCAACGCAACCAGAAACTCCCCTGGCTCGAGGGCGAGCCGCTTGTCGAAGCACGCGTCCAGCGGAACCGCCCGCGTGGGCGCGCCGGTGCGTGCACCCGCGATAACGGCGGAGCCGTCGCCCACCAGGAAGGGAAGAACCGCCTCCCGGTAGGGGAGCATTCCGCAGACATTGCCTCCCACGGTAATGCTGTTTCGCACGGTGTGGTCGGCCACGCGAGCGCAGGCGGCGGAAAGCAGCGGGAACCCCGCGGCCTCGGCGGCATCGTTGAGCGTCACACACGCGCCGTAGCGCAGCTCATTGACGGCATCTGTTTCAAGGACAGTGGTCTCGGGCAGTCGCTTCAGATCGATGAAGGCGCCCGGTCGAAGGCGATTGTCGCGTGCCATGGTCAACAGCTCTGTGCCGGCGGCGAGGTAGCGGGGCTCCCGGCCCGCGGCGTGCTCTTCCTGCCACGCCTGCGCCGCCTCGTCGAGGGTCTCCGGCTGCAGGTAGCGTACGTCAAACGAGATCATCCTGCGCTCCTTGGGCCTTCGGCGGCGCGTGCTTCGCGCCAGAGGTACTCTGGGGTGATCGGCAGCTGCATGAGCTGTCGCCCGACCGCCCGGGAGAAGGCGGACGCAAGAGCACCCGGCATGCCGACGATTCCCTGCTCGCCGAGACCTCGGGCATTGTAGGGGCCGTCGCGCTGCGGCGTCTCAACAAAGTCTACCAGATACTCGGGGTGCTCACCAAAGCGCACGATCTTGAAATCGCGCAACTTGCCGTTCTGCACCCGCCCCCGGCTGTCAAACGCAAACGACTCCCGGGTGGTGTAGCCCACGCCCATCGCCATCGCGCCCACTACCTGACCGCGAGCAAGGGCGGGGTTGATCACCTGCCCCACATCCATGACGCACGCCGACTTCAAGACGCGGTAGCGTCCGTCGCGAAGGTCTACCTCAACCTCCACGCCCTGGGCGCCGAGGGTCCACTCCAGGCCCGGTCTGCCCTCGCCCGTCTGCGGATCAATGCTGGTGAGGTGGCGCGCGATGTACTTCCCCCGCCCCACGATGGGCCCGCCCACAGCGTTTCCGTTGGGGTAGATGAACCCAAGCACCACCTCTTCCAGCGGCAGCCCGTGCGACGGTACGTCCCGGATGAACACCCTGCCCCCGTATACCTCGAGATCCTCTTCGGGGCAGCGCAGCGGTGCCGACGCAACCCGTTTGATCTGGGCCACTGCGTCGTCCGCGGCCGAAAGGACCGCCCGGCCCACCATGAAGAGGGTACGGCTGGCGGCGGTGGTCCAGTCGTGCATCGAGCGGTCCGTGATGGTCTCATCGACTACGTGGACGCGTTCGGGGTGAATCCCGAATTTTTCGGCAACCAGCTGCGAGATACCGGTGAAGATGCCCTGCCCAATCTCCACCGCACCGGTCACCACGTTGATGCTCGCGTCTTCGTTGAACGAGATCATCGCCGCCGCATCGGTGAAGGTGGGAATGGCCGGCGCCTTCCAGTAACAGCTGACGCCCTTGGCGCGCACGGTGTGCGCATCAATCCGCTGAACACTCCCCTCGTCCCAGCCAATCAGCGCGGCGGCGCGTCGCAGACACTCGGGCAGATCGCCGGTGTTCTCGTCGAGCACATCGTTGCTCGGGGTACGATCGCCGAGGCGAATCACGTTACGCGCCCGCAGCTCCACGGGATCCATACCGAGCTTCTCGGCCAGGAGGTCGATCGTCCGCTCGATGGAGTAACTCATCTCGATGTGGCCAAAGCCGCGGTACGCGGTGGCGAAGGGATGGTTTGTGTAGACCGAGAGCGAGTCGGCGTGCACGTTGGGGATGTTGTAGGGTCCGGTGCAGGCGTACCCCGCGGCGCGCGCCACGTTGACGGCGTAATCCGCGTAGCCGCCGGAATCAAAGAGGTACTCGATCCGTGCCCCGATGATGGTACCATCGGCGCGCGCCGCGAGCGCCACCCGCGACTGAAGGCCGGGAGCACCCGGAGAGGTGACCAGGTCCTGCTCCCGGGTGTTGGCGAGCCGCACCGGGGCGCCGCCCACCGAGCGTGAGAGCAGGTAGGCCAGCGGTTCGAGCTGGATGCCCGCCTTGCCGCCAAACCCTCCGCCCACCGGCCCGGCGATGATGGTGATTTTGCCCGTAGGAATGCCGAGGCAGCGGCTCATGATGGCGCGCACGCCGTAGGGCGACTGGGTGGACGTGCGAATCACCACCTGCCCGTCGGAGCGCACCTCGGCAATCGCAATGCGCGGCTCCATCGCCACGTGGTCCCCGGGCGGAAACTCGTACTCGCCTTCGACGCTTACGTCGGCAGCGGCGAAGGCGGCCTCGGCATCACCCTTTCGCAGTCGGGTTCGATGCCCCACGTTGCTCCCCGGTTCGGGGAGGATGGCCGGGATGTGGGCGTAGTCAGCCATGTCGGGATGGATCACCGGTGCGTCGGGTGCGAGCGCCTCCCGCGGTGAGCGGACTACCGGCAGATCCGAGTAGCGCACCGCGATGCGATGGATTGCCTCCAGAGCGGTGCGCTCGTCTTCGGCCACCACCGCGGCTACCGGTTCTCCAAAATAGCGCACAAGGCCGCGGGCGAGTGGCGGTTTGTCCCCGAGATAGAGTCCCACCAGGAACGGGAAGTCGTCCCCCGTGAAGACACCGCGTACGCCGCGGAGGGTCCGGGCGGATTCGGTGTCGATCGAATCGATACGGGCGTGGGCCACCGGACTGGTGAGCAGGGCGGCGTAGAGCATCCCCGGAAGGCGGGTGTCATCGGTATACCGTATCCGTCCGCGAACCTTATCGGGTCCGTCTTTTCTGGGCAGACTGGTTCCGATCCAGGACCGCCGGTCGCCGTTGTGATCGGCGGTGTGCGTCGTGTTGCTCACGGGTTCCCCCTTCTGTCCCCAAAGTACCGAAAGCGGGCCGTTGGAGGCAACCCTGCCGGCCGCGACCGCCCTCAGCCCGCAAGGGCGATGAGGACCCCCGCAGCGATGGCGGAGCCAATGGCTCCGGCCACGTTGGGACCCATCGCGTTCATCAGCAGGAAGTTGCGTGGGTTCTCCTGCTGTCCGATCTTCTGTACCACCCGTGCCGCCATGGGAACGGCGGAAACACCGGCCGCCCCGATCATCGGGTTCACCGTGCCCCCGGAGAGCAGGTACATGAGTTTGCCCAGCAGCACCCCGGCCGCCGTTCCAACCATAAACGCTACCAGACCCAGTGCGATGATCATCAGCGTGCTGACGGTGAGGAACTGTTCGGCTGACATCTGGCTTCCGATTCCCACGCCCAGAAAGATGGTGACGATGTTGATGAGCTCGTTCTGGGCCGTCTTGGACAGCCGCTCCACCACCCCTGCTTCACGCATGAGGTTGCCGAGCATGAGCATGCCGATCAGGGGCGTGGCGGCAGGAATGGCGAGGGTCGACACGATGGTGGTGGCAATGGGGAAGATAATCTTCACCCGCTGCGATACGGGTTTGACCTCGGACATTACCACCTGGCGCTCTTTCCTGGTGGTCAGGAGCTTGATCACCGGCGGCTGGATGATGGGAACCAGCGCCATATAGCTGTAGGCCGCCACCGCTATGGGCCCCAGGAGATGAGGCGCGAGCTGTGAGGTCAGAAAAATGGCGGTGGGTCCGTCGGCCCCGCCGATGATGGCGATGGACGACGCTTCCTGGAAGGTGAACCCAAGCATTTTTGCGCCGATCAGAGTGCCAAAGATCCCAAACTGGGCCGCCGCCCCGAGCAGGAAGGTTTTGGGCTTCGCCAGAAGCGGGCCAAAGTCGGTCATGGCACCGATGCCCAGGAAAATCAGCGGCGGAAAGACCCCGGAACGGATGCCGAAGTAGAAGTAGTCCAGGAGTCCACCCGGCTCGGTCACTCCGGACAAGGGAATGTTGGCCAGAATCGAGCCAAACCCAATCGGCAGCAGCAGCAGCGGCTCGTACTTTTTTACGATACCGAGCCAGATCAGCACAACGCCAACGGTAATCATGATCAGGTTCTGCCACGTCAGCGCCGAGAACCCGGTAGAATTGGCAAATACCACAATGAGTTCGATCATGGGTGGATTACTCGATGGTGAGCAGCGGCTGGTTCTCTTTGACGCTGTCACCAACCTTGCAGAGTACCTGGGCGACTCGGCCGGATGCGGGGGCCGAGATCTCCATGTCCATCTTCATCGCTTCCATCATCATGACGTGATCACCCTCGGTGACCTGGTCGCCGGTATTCACCATCACCTGCTTGATAGTACCGGTCATTGGCGCGGCAACCGAAGACCCGCCCGCGGCAGCACCACTGCCGGCCGCCGACACCGCGGAACCGGGCGCCGCGGAACCGCCGGCTGGGGATGATCCGCCGGCCGTTGCGCCGCCGGCCGCTCCTCCGCGCGGGCGGGCCGGGCGCATCGCAGCGTTGGGGTCGGGCAGCAGTTCGACGGTGTACCGACGCCCCTCGCGTTCGATGGTGATCTGATCGCCGCTGCGCTCGGCGGTGACGGTGATTTCTTCGTTCTCAAACTTCAGTCGCAACTCTTTCTTCATGCCCTCACCCTCGCTTTCCGGGTAACGCCCACGCATCGCGGCCACGCCCCGGCTCCGGCTGCCACGCAGACGCCGAGCGCTGAAACTCGTTCTGTTCTTCCATCACAAACGCCACCACCGCGGCCGTTACCCAGTCAGGAAGCCCGGCTGGATCACTGCCCGCGGGGCCTTCGCTGGCCCGTTGGTCGCCGGCACCGGATTGGGCACCGCCGGCTGACTTCTTGCCGCCGGCCGCCGCGGTGCTGTTCGGCGCCGAATCCGCTTCGCCAAACAGCCGCTTGATCGCCGTCATCAGGACGCTGAGGATGCCCAGAAAGAGGAACACCACCCCCATCCCGAGGCCGGCCGCCAGCAGGCTGAACGAGAAAACCTGATTGCTCATAGCGGGATATTCCCGTGTTTGCGAGCGGGTCGATCTTCGCGCTTGCGCAGGTTCATCTCCACGCTACGGATCAGTTCGATGCGTGCATACTTCGGGTCGATGACGTCGTCGACAAATCCGTAGCCCGCGGCGATGAAGGGATTCATGACGCTCTTGTTGAACTCTTCGATCTTCTCCCGTCGTTTGGCGTCGGCATCGTCGGCCGCAGCAATCTCCTTGCGGAAGATGATGTTGGCGGCACCGTCGGGGCCCATCACTGCGATCTGGGCGGTTGGAAACGCAAGAACGCGATCGTAGCCGAGCGCCTTGGAAGCCATGCAGATGTAAGCTCCGCCGTACGCCTTGCGAACGATGAGCGAGATCTTGGGTACGGTGGCCTCTGCGACTGCGTAGAGAATTTTCGCGCCGTGCCGGATGATGCCGCCGTGCTCCTGCTCGACACCCGGGAGAAACCCGGGCACGTCCACCAGTGAGATGATCGGGATATTGAAGGCGTCGCAGAAGCGGATGAAGCGCGCGCCCTTGTCCGATGCGTCGATGTTGAGGGCGGCGGCAAAGACCTTCGGTTGATTTGCGAAGATACCCACGGTGCGCCCGGCCAGGCGAGCGAAGCCCACCACCACGGTCTGCGCGTATTCTTCGTGCACCTCGAAGAAGGAGCCCTCGTCGAAGACTTCAGCGATCAGGTCCTTGATGTCGTACGCCTTCTTTTCCTCAGCCGGAATCAACGTGGCCAGCCCGGGCGTTTCGCGGTCTGCGGAGTCACCCGTGTCGACCACCGGCGGCTGCTCGAGGTTGCTCGCCGGAAGGTAGCCCAGCAGGGTCCGCACCGCCTCCATGCAGTCGGCTTCGCTCGCAAAGCGAAAATGCGCTACGCCGCTCTTGGCACAATGCGCGGCGGCGCCACCGAGTTCTTCGTGCGAGATATCTTCACCGGTCACCGTACGGATGACGTCGGGCCCGGTGATGTACATGTTGCTGACGCCGTCCACCATGAAGATGAAATCGGTGATCGCCGGCGAATAGACCGCCCCACCAGCACAGGGACCTAATATGACGGAAAACTGCGGTATTACTCCGGAGGCGAGGGTGTTGTTGCGGAATATCTTGCCGTAGCCCTCAAGCGACAGAACTCCTTCCTGAATCCGTGCGCCCCCGGAGTCGTTGATCTGGATGAAGGGCGACCCGTTGGTCAGCGCCAGCTGCTGAACCTGCGCGATCCGCTCGGCGTGCATCTCTCCCAGCGATCCACCGAGCACGGTAAAGTCCTGCGAGAAGAGAAACACCTGCTTGTCGCCGATCTTTGCAGTCCCGGCCACCACCCCGTCTCCGGGATAGCGCTTGCCGTCAAGCCCGAATGAGGCGTCACGCCCGACCATAAAGGCCTGGTGCTCGATGAACGAGCCTTCTTCTACCAGCGTCTCGATCCGCTCGCGCGCAGTGAGTTTGCCGCGGTCGTGCTGCGCCTTGATGCGATCCTCGCCGCCGGCCCGCATCATCTCCGAACGCTTCTCGCGAAACAGCGAAAACTGCTCCTCTTTCGTCACGGTTGCCCCCTGAAGAAGCCCCAAGAATAATTCAGCGCCCACCTGCTGTCAACATGAATCCCGACTAATACCGCACACGTTTGCACTCTGCCGAGTGGCGCAGTATTATGAGAGAATGAAACCGATTTGGGCCTCGAGGGTACGCCTCTGTGCCGCAGTGGTGATGTTTGCTCTTCCGTTGATCGTCCACGCAGAGCCCCTCATTTTTGCATCCTATCCGTTTGGTGACCCGGTACGGGTACAGCGTGGTCTCGCGCCATTGGTGGAGCATCTTGCCGACGTAACCGGTACACCGATGCGACTCGTCATCACCCGCAATTACCAGGAACTGTCGAGCCGTCTCGCCGACGGAACGGTCGACTTCGCATGGATTGGATCGGCAAACTACGATCGCACCCGGATACAGGTTCCCTCCATTCAATACCTCGCAACCTACCTCGAGTGGAATCGCGAACGAACCGAACGCATTTCGTTCTACCGGGCGGTCATTCTCACCCTCGCAGACAGTGAGTTTGAGACCGTGGAGTCGCTGCGCGGCACCCGATTCGGATTCACCGACCCGGACTCCACTGCCGGGTACGCCTATCCCCGTATGATGATGATGACCGCCGGAATTAACTATTCCCAGTTCTTCGGGTCGGTCTTCTTCCTGGGTACCCACGAAAACGTGATCCGCGCGCTGCTCGCCGGTTCCCTGGATGCGGGCGCGGTTTCGGACGGCACCCTCTTCAACGCGCAGAGCGAGCATGGTGACCAGTTTCGCGTGCTGATGTGGTCACCACCGATTCCGCTGGACGCCGTGGTTGCCGCAGACCACGTATCCCCAGCGCTTACCGCGGCGGTGCGGAATGCTCTGCTTGCACTCCCTGCGGACCATCCGGTGCACGACACGATCGAGCGGGTATTTGGGTGGCCCGCCGCGGGGTTTTCCGTGATGCCGGATGAGTTCTACGACCCGGTGTTCCGGGCGCTGGAGCTGAGGAACCGGTGAGACTCACCGCGCGCATTACCATCACCGCCGTCATTCCGCTTGTGTTGATTCTTACCCTGGTGGTGGTGCAGCTGAATCGATCCATCTCGTACGAACGCGAGGCGGCGGCACGCGAAGACCAGCTGAAACTCGCACTCGTGCGCAACAACGTGACGACTCTGCTCAACCAGCTTCAGTCAACGGCGGCAATTCTGGCAGGCTCCGCCGAGACGGCGCGTGCAGTTCTTGCATCGGACGTGAACTTTCTTCAGCAGTGGAGCGAGCTGTTCCACACTCCGTTTGTCTCTCGGGTGCTCTTTACCGACAGTCGGGGGATCGTGCTCGCGCGCTCAGACGATCAGTTTCGGTTCTCCGACAATCTTTCCAGACAGGAACCGGTATCGCTTGCGCTCGAAGGGAAACAGATTCGTGGGTTCTTCGTTCTGGACAATACGATCTCTCTTTCGGTTGCTCAACCGATCCTGCTCTACGACGAGCTGCTCATTGGTACGATCGTCGTGGAAGTCCGACTGAGCGACGATCTCATGTATCGGCTTGCGCGCGGCACCGGTGCCGGAGTACTCATCGAGTTCTCCGACGCACTGTTCTCCTCTCACGCGGAGACAAACCGCGTTCGAGGCCATTCCGACATTGCTTTTCGCTACGATCCGGAGTCGCTGATCCCGCTTCGCGCATCGGTGCTCTTTTTTGAAGACGAATACGTACAGCGGCTGCGCGATCTGCAATTCCGGTTTATTTCCTTCATCGTTCTACTCGCGTTGGGACTTCCCGCGGTGCTGGTGTTCATTTTGCGGGCGTACCTGCGCCCCTATGCCCGGCTCATCGAGGGGCTGGTCAAGCTGTCGGGCGGGCGGGAAACCTTTGCCGAGGTTCGTGCGTCCTTTGAACCACTGCTGGCGCAGCCGGGTCATCAGGCCGCACTCATCGCGGACGCAGTGAGTCGCTTCACCCGCTCCATGGAAGAATCGATCGATATGCTGGAGAAGCTCTCCACCACCGATCAGCTCACGGGGCTGCGCAACCGCCGCTCCATCGAAACCACACTTCGCGATGAGATCGATCGCGTGACGCGGTACGGGGGGACGTTCTCGCTCCTGCTTGCCGACATCGATAACTTCAAGCTGGTCAACGACGCGCTGGGCCATCCCGAGGGGGACCGTATTCTCCAGACGGTCGCGGACATCATGACAACCAACAGTCGCGCCACCGACGTTGTAGCCCGCTGGGGTGGAGAGGAGTTCATCATCCATTGCTCCGGAACCATCCTGGAGGGAGCTGTGGAGCTGTCCGACAAGCTCCGCAGGGCCGTTGGCGATGCAACGTACTCGGACCAGTGGCGCGGCGCACCGGTGGGAACCCTGAGTATCGGTGTTGCCGAGTATGAGCCGGGTGAGACGGCTGAAGCACTCCTCAGCCGCGTGGATACCGCACTCTACCGCGCGAAACAGAGCGGTCGAGACCGGGTCGAAATCGCGAGATCAAACTGAACTGCGTGGCATCTGCAGTGCACAGCGCTTAGAGTCGTCGAGCTCCCTCACGCACCCGATCGCACCACCACGCGAGATCGGCCTTCCAGTGCTCACGGGCGTCCGCGCCGACGTCCCACGTGGTTGCCTTGAGCACAATGGCCCAGCCGTCCTGAATGAAGCCCCCGAGCAAGCCGAGGGCGAGCTGGTCGGGCCACCACCAGAGATGCGCATCGCTGCCGAGGTGGCGCTGAAGTGCGGCCGCGTAGTACCGCAGACTCTCCTCCTTGCTCCCGGGAAGCAGCGCGGAGTTGGCCCCCACGTACCGCCCCAGCTCAACCGAGGGGGTGCCGCGGGTCGCCAGTTGCCAGTCGAGGAGAATCACCGTCTCATCGTCGGCACCGTACCCAAGGTTTGAGTGCCGATAGTCGCCGTGCACCAGGGTCTGCGGGTAGCGGGAGAGCGCGCGGCAGAGCGGAGTGGGGTCGTGGACCAGCGGCTCGACGATGCGAACCACGTCGGGTGGAACCACCGCGCGAACCGCCTTCCATCCCTCGAGGATGCGTTGGGGAACCTCGTCTACGCCGCGGGACTCCCGCTCCCCTACCGCGGGCGAAAACATCTGGTAGACGTGACGCAACTCGCACAGGCCGAGTTCCGGCATGGCAAGAAACGGCTGCCCACCTGGTGTCTCTTCGCGGGATCGCGTGGGGCCACCGGCGGACGGGCCGTCTTCGTCCTCCAGAAAGGCAGCGTGCAGAGCGGCCATGGCGTCCAGAAAGCGGTGGTTTCGCTCCGGAGAGAACGGCGTGTTCGACATCAGCTGTCCACCGAAGTCGCTCATCAGCAGGGCATATCCCTCACCGTCTCGAGCGCACGCAAGGACTCCGTGAGCAATTGAATCCGGCAACCGGTCGAGCAGACCATACTGCCAGAGCGTTACCGAACGGCACCGGGCGTCCTCGGTGGCGCGCATGAGCCAGTCCCGATGCAGGTTCACCCGCTTGAGCACAAATCGCGGACCGGTCCCTGCGTTGGTGGTCACCTGCAGCAAGGCACTGCCGGACTTGGCGAATGGAGGCGTAATGGGCGTAAGCGCAACGTCGGTTACGGCCGTGCCGGAGAGAGTGGAGAGACGATCGGGGGCCAGAAGCTCATCAACGTCGGCCGCCAGGGAGTGGACTTCGGTCATTGAGCAAACTGTGGGAGATATTGCGCAAACTCCCGCAGCAGATGATTCAGCACGTCCCGCGCGGTGTCGATGTCGTTGACCGTTGGATCAAGCAGGAGCGCCTGCAGCGCCAGATCGCGGTCGCCGTGGTAACAGGCGTCAACCACCAGTGAGCTGTAGGCCAGCTCGCGTCGGCACAGCTCCGCGATCGGCTCGGGAAGCGGCGGCATGTTGAGACCGCACACGCCGAGCCCCGACGAGATGCCGGGAACCTCAACGATGGCGTCCGGCGGGAGGTTGGGAATCAGCCCATCGTTGGGAAGGTTCAACTGATGAATGAAGGTGTTGAGGTTGAAGTGCACGCCTTCGATGACCTCGGGCACGCCTTCGCTCCGCAGATCGCGCAGCTTCTCCACCGACTCGCGTCCGTCGACAATGGCCCGGGTCAGCTCGCGCCGTTCCGCGCGACGCGCGTAGTTTCCCTTCCAGCTCTGAGTGTGCAGGCCGTACTTCTCCCACGGTTTTTTGATCGGATCGTGGACCCAGGGCAGAAACTCGCAGAGGTGGCTGTCGCTCGGCGTCGGCATCAGGCCGAAGATCCGAAACACCTCGCGCGAGAGCGGCTCAAGCCCCGCCTTCCCGGCGCTCAGCCAGCGATCGCGCAGCAGGGGATAGAGGTCCTCACCGGTCGCCTTGTCGCGGATATCGGAGACCCAGGAGAAGTGGTTGATACCCGCGGCCTTGATGTCGAGAAACTCAAGCCCCGCTTTCATCAGCGGCTCGCGGAAGTGCCGGTGCTCGTGGTTGGTGTCGATCCGCACATCCGGCGGCACGTCGATTCCGAAGCGGTCGGCCAGGATGGCGGCCGCCATGGCGTAGCCCCAGAGCAGCTGGTGGCACATCCCCACTACCTTGATGGAAGAGTACCGGTGCACGCCCAGCGAAAGGCGGATCAGCGGGTTGACGTAGTTCATGAACCAGGCGTTCGGACAGAGTTCTTCCATGTCGCGGACAATGTCCATGATGAGGGGAAGGTTGCGCGCGGTGTGTGCGAGCCCGCCGGGGCCGCTGTTCTCCGCGTAGGGCTGGCGGATGCCGTACTGCAGCGGAATGGACCAGTCCTTCTCCCACACCTCTTCGCGCGGCCCCACCTGCACCGAGGCGATCACAAAATCGGCGTCGGCAAGCACCGCACGCCGGTCGGTGGCGCTGGAAATGGCGCAGCCCGAGCCCCACTCCCGGTTCATCACCTCCGCGAGTCGGGTCATGGAGTCGAGCTCCTTCTCGTCGATATCCACCAGGGCGACGGTCGATCCGCGCAGGCGTTCGGAGCGAAAAATTGCCGACAGGGCACGCTGGCCGAACACGGCACTCGCGGCGCCAATGATTACAATGTTTGGTGCGGGCATACGATCCTCTTCATTTCAGTTCATGCGTGAGTCGCGGTGATAACTCAATTAGTTTTTCTCAGTAAGAAACAAAGTATAGCGCGAAAGGAACTTCCCGTCAAGGCAGAACCACGGCCTTGTCTCGATTTCACCAAGCTTCGTGGCAGAAACCACGCTTCGTGGCAGAAAAGGGGCTATATCCGATCGGTCAATCTGCGAGTAATCTTCAACCGCATCCACTGGGCGTTGACAATCGAGCGTTCATGCCGACCGGTGCTGATCAGGCCCGATTCGTCGTGAGCCTCCATGCGAAGACGGATGTGGTAGCCGTCAAACGCCTCAATCTCAACGGTCATGGTGACGGTTGCGCCAAGAACGGTCGGCGCCTCGTGGACAACCTCGGCGCTCTTTCCTACCGACATGAACCCGTCGGGAAGTCGTTGATCGACGAGCTCGGTGCACGCCTCGATCATCATCGCAACAATGCTTGGGGTCGACAGCAGCTGCCCGACGTTGGTGTTCCAGTAGTTGCCGGCGGTGTCTTCCTCGCTGACAATTCTGCGCAGAAGATGGCGATCACCGATGATGATTCCGGGAAATTGCATAGCTTCTCTCCTGTTTGCTCCCGCATTGTAGTACAATTGCGACCATCTGACCATTGCGCCACAGCGGCAGGAGGAGCCATGAACGTACTGACGGGAATTACGGTGATTGATCTGACCCAGGCGCTTGCCGGGCCCTACTGCGCACAACTCCTGGGAGACTTTGGTGCCGATGTGATCAAGGTCGAGCGACCCGGAAGTGGCGACCAGGCGCGCGGATGGGGCCCTCCCTTCGCCGGAGACGAGAGTGCCTACTTCCTCGGTACCAACCGGAACAAACGCAGCGTCACGCTTGACCTCAAGCAGCCGGCGGCGCGCGAAGCGCTGCAGCGCCTGATCGACCGGGCGGACGTGCTGGTGCACAACGTCCCCAAACAGGCGAGCCGCGTTGAACTGGGGATCGACGCCGCGTCGGTGCGGGCGCGAAATCCGCGGATCATCTGGGCGTCGATCTCAGGATTTGGACTCACCGGCCCGGAAGCGGAGAAACCCGGCTACGACGTCATCGCGCAGGCAATGAGTGGAACCATGGCCCTGACCGGTGAGGCCGGAAGCGGGCCATCGCGCTTTCCCACGCCCATGGCCGACATCACCACCGGGATGTACACCGCCCTTGCCATTGTTACCGCCCTCTACGAACGCGAAAAGAGCGGATACGGTCAGGACCTCGATCTGGCCCTCCTGGACTGTCAGACCACGTGGCTCGCAAACGTCGCTTCGGCCTACCTTGTCAGCGGGAACGCACCGCAGAAGCGGGGCAACGCTCATCCCAATATCGCCCCCTACCAGCCCTTCCGCGCGGCCGACGGGTGGTTCATTGTCGCGGCGGGAACCGAGGGCCACTGGCAGGCGCTGATCCGCGCTCTGGCCGTGGCCGACGCAATGGGCAGCGATCCACGGTTTACCACCAACGCGGATCGGGTTGCCAACCGCGAGCAGCTGGAAACCCTGCTGAACGAACGGTTCGCCGCGGCGCCGGTAGCTCACTGGATCACGGAACTCGAAGCCGCCGGGGTCCCGTGCGGACCGATTCTGGAACCGGCGCAGATTCTCACGCATCCCCAGATTCTTGCTCGCAACATGGTTGTGCCGATGGAGCATCCAACCGCCGGCTCGGTGCGGGTACTGGGTAACCCCATCAACATGAGCCGGACCCCGCCGCGTACCGATCGCCCGGCACCCCGGTTGGGCGAACACACCGAAGAGGTCCTGCGCGAGCTTGGATATGGCGATGCGGAGATCGAAATCCTGAGAAGCGAAAAGGTCATTTGAATCCGCCCCGGGGCTGACCCGGGGCCGGCACGATGCGACTCTGCGCGTCCCGCAATTCTGAGACGGCATCTATGGGCGCAACAGCTCCTCGATCTCAAGAGCACGGCGGAGCAGCGTCTCATCGCGGTCGTACCGGGCAGTCAACTGCAGACCGAGTGGCAGTCCGTCGGTGCTCAGGCCACACGGCACGGTGACCGCGGGGACCCCGGCGTAGGTCCACGGCAGATTCATGATGGGGCTGCCGGTTGCATCAATTCCCTTGGGCGCGGCCGAAGCCGCTGAGGGACTCACCCAGAGCGATGCTCCGAGCTCTTCAGCCTGGTCGGTGATTTTCTGGCGCAGCACGCCTCTCCCGTCACGTGCATCCGACAGTCGTGCCGACGGAATTCCTCGACCACGCTCCACCAGTTCGGCGCTGCGCCGACCGTACAATGCCTGGTGCTTGTCAAACCACGCTGCATGGACCTGCGCGAACTCGGCGGCGACCATGTCGTTATGCGCGGCGTTGATGTCATCGATGTCGTCAAACAGCGGAGACGGATGCACCGTAAACCCGGCTTTCACCAGTTTTTCGACCGCCTGATCGAAGCCGAAGCGCGCCGTACCATCGGCCTGAGCCAGATACCGTTCGTCGGGCACGATGATCGCTCGCGACGGTTCGGTGTAGTTGCCGTTTGAGTTGACGGTTGCCCGCTTGTGGTTCCAGGAGCGGCAGAGTTGCGCGGCAACCTTCGTCACGGTCGCAACGTTCGCGGCAAAGATCCCCACGTGGTCCGCCGACACCGAGAACGGAAACACGCCGTCGGTGGAGATCCGTCCGTAGCTCGGCTTGAACCCGACGATGCCGCAGAAGGCGGCGGGTCGAATGATCGATCCGATGGTCTGCGTGCCGAGGGCGGCGTGGCAGAACCCCGCGGCAACCGCTGCGGCCGACCCGCTGCTGGAACCGCCGGGTGTGTGCTCGGGATTCCACGGGTTACGCGTCGGGCCCGGATCAAAGTAAGCAAACTCCGTGGTCACCGTCTTGCCCGCGATCAATGCACCGGCATCCTGCAGCGTGGTCACGGAACCGGCCTGCTTGCCACTGAAGAGATCGGGTGGAAGCTGGGAGCCGGCACGGGTTTCAAACCCGTTGACGCGAAAGATATCCTTGACGCCAAGGAGCAGGCCGTAGAGCGGCGGGCGAGAAGACGGTTCGGGATACGCCTTTTCCAGCTTGGCCGCAGCCGCGCGGAGCCGGTCGGCACGACCGGGCTCCGCGAGAAACGCCTCGATGTGTGGTTCGACCGCCTCAATACGGGCAAGCCGTTGCTCGACCTCATCGAGGAGCGCGCGGCTCCCCGCACGCAATTGCGGCAGCAGCTCTGCCGCATCCGAGGGTTCTACGAGGTTCAAATCACTCCCTCCTCACGCATCTGCTCGATTTCTTCGAGCGTGTAGCCGAGCAGGTCGCCGAGAATCTCTTCGTTGTGCTGCCCAACGGTTGCCACCGGCGGACGAGACACTTCTTCGTCGAGGGTGCTCATTTTGACCGGGTTACCGGCGATCTTGATGGTGCCTGCCACCTTGTCGGTCACATCCACTATCATGTTTCTTGCCGTGATCTGCGGGTGGTTCAGTACCTCATCGATGCCGTTGATCCGGCTGTGCGGAAGACCGGCGCCTTCCATGATGCGTTCCCACTCCGCCACGGTGCGCAGAGCCATCTCCTGCTCCAGGATCTCGTTCATCTCGTTGATATTGCTGGTTCGATCTGCGTTGGTGCGAAACCGCTCGTCATCGATCAACTCCGGGCGGCGGATCACGGCACAGAAGTTCTTCCACAGCGCGTCGTTGCCAATCGCAATGACGATGTAGTCGTCCTTCGCGCGGTAGGCCTGAAAGGGGGCGATGGTGGGGTGACGGGTGCCGAGGCGTTCGGGGTTCTTACCGTCGACCTGGTACCGGGCAAGCGCGTTCTCGAGGAGCGATACCTGACAGTCCAGCATGGCGACGTCGATTTTCTGCCCCTTTCCGGTGACGGTGCGGTGATAGAGGGCCGTGAGAATTCCGATGGCGGTGTAGAGCGACGCACTCAGATCGCCGATGGAAACGCCGACCCGGGTTGGTGGTCCATCCGGCCACCCGGTTATACCCATCAACCCTCCGGCCGCCTGGGCGAGGATGTCGTAGGCGGGCTTGGTGGAATCCGGACCGCTGTGTCCAAAGCCGGACGATGCGGCGTAGATGAGCCGGGGCCATTCGGCGCTCAAGGTATCGTACCCGAGACCGAGCTTCTCCATCACGCCGGGGCGGTAGTTCTCCACCAGCACGTCGTAGGTTTGCATGAGCTGCCGGAAGATCTGGCGACCCTTTTCGGTCTTGAGGTTCAGCGACAGACTGCGCTTTCCCCGGTTGATGCTGATGAAATAGAGACTGCGATCGTTCTTGAAGGGGCCAAAGCTGCGCGAATCATCCCCCGTACCGGGGATTTCGACCTTCAGGACCTCGGCACCGAGGTCCTGAAGCAGCATGGTACAGAATGGTCCCGCCAGAACGCGCGTCAGGTCCAGAATCCGGACCCCGGCGAGCGGTTTACTCATGGATAGCTCCCGCTATTTCTTGCGAGCCTCTTCGGCAAGCCAGGGGTTGTCGGCAATGGAGACGTCACCGAACTTGGTGAGCTTGCACTTCGCCTTCTTCTGCATGAGGGCTTCGTACCGATCGTCCTCCACGAAGGCCACTACCCGCGCGAGGCTCGACTCGCCGTCGACGAAGCGCCACGGGAAGACGCCGATGGTCGCACGCTGGTTGAGCAGGAGGTCGATGTCGCCACCCACGCACTCGGCGTGCACGATGCTGTGGTTGAACATCTCCAGATGCATCAGCTGGTACTTGTCGTCGGTAAAGATCTCGGTCAGACCCTTGCCGTACTTCTTCTTGAAGTGGGCGTCGCATTCGTCCGCCTGCCGCGGCATCCAGTCGCGCACCTTGGTATTCATGGGATGGTCCATGCTCCCGCAGTCGATACCGATCCAGCGAAGCTTCTTCTTCTTGGCCCATTCGGCGAACTCGCGATCCGGCCCGGGGTGCTTGACCATGTAGCGCACCTCGTCGGCACCCGGCTGATCCCACCCGTAGCGATGGTACCCGGTCGAGACGATGAGGATGTCGCCCTCTTTTACTTCAACGCGATCTTCCACCATCTTCGAGGTGTAGACATCGTAGTCGCCGACTGCGTCGGACAGGTCAACAACGACGCCCTCGTGCATCAGGTAGTCCATCGGGAGGCTCGCGATATCGCGACCCGGGGTATAAAAATGGATCTCACCATCGAGGTGGGTACCAACGTGGTTGGAATGGGTCACCAGCTGGCCGTTGGCTCCGTTGGGTGCGAGGCGCTTGAAGTACTTCACCTGCAGCGGTTCGTAGGTCGGCCATGCGGGGGTTCCGATGCCCAATGGGATGCTCAGATCAATTGCTTTCATCTTGTTCTCCTTATCGTTTGTTGCCGTTGTTCTTCAGTTCTCTGGTTATGATGCCATGGGTTACGGTGCCACGCCGTACTTCTCGGCGTACGCGGCGAAGGCGTCGTGGAAACACTTCACCGGCGGTTTCACCAGGCCCGCACCTACCATCCCGACGCCGGGATCCTTGTGTGCAATGCCGGTGTTGATTGCCGGCAATACACCGGTCTCAACCACCTTGAAGAGGTCGATTCCGGTAGGCGTTCCGCGGAAGTCCAGCGCGGGGATCTGGTAGGTGTCGTTCTCCCGCAGGGTGATCTCGTACATCCGTCGCGTGACGTTCAGTGCGTCCTGCGGCGAGCCACCCACAAACTTGACAATGGCCGGTGCACCCGCCATGGCGAAACCACCGATGCCGGCAGTCTCGGTGATGACCGAATCTCCCACGTCGCGCGCGGCGTCCTTCTCTGAGTACCCCGGAAGGTAGAGGCCGTCGATCTTTGAGGCGGGACCGGTGAACCATTGATCGCCGAGACCCGAAATCCGGATGCCGAACTCCGTACCGTTTCGCGCCATGGTGGTAATCATCGAGCTGCCCTCAATGCCCCGGGCGGTATCGACCGTTGCTTTACACGCCGGCATCGTGAGGTTGAGGAAGAAGTGGTCGTTGGTATGCATGAAGCGAAACACCTCAGCGAGGTCTTCCTTCTTGCGGTCCAGCATGACCAGGTACGGCGCCAGTTCGCGGATAAACAGCGAGGTTCCCGCACGGTTGCGGTTGTGCCCCTCGTCGCCCATCTGAAGCACCTGAGCGATCAGGTTCTTCATATCGACCGGCCCGTGCGCCGCCAGGGCATCTTTCAGGATCGGCGCGAGGACGGTGTCCATCCACTTGAGACGGTCAATCACTTCCTGCGAGTTGGCGCCGTATCGCAGCACTTTACCGAGTCCTTCGTTGAGGGTGCAGTAGGCGTGATTTCCGAAGGTTTCGTTTCGAACGATCCAGACCGGCATGCTCGCGGTCATGATTCCCGCCATCGGCCCCACCGAGTCGTGATGATGGCACGGATCAAACTCGATCTCACCGGAGGCCGCAAGCTGTTCCGCCTCGGCGCCGTCCTTCGCAAGCCCTTCGTAGATGAGCCCGCCGATGACCGCGCCGCGAACGGGTCCGGCCATCTTCTCCCAGGTTACCGGAGGCCCGGAGTGCAGAACCAGCTTCTTGTGCATCCCGGGGACCACGTCGGCGGCAATGCCGATGTCGATCAGCGTGGGCTTGCTCTTCATCACGCGACTCACCGCCTCGTCGTTGGCCGCATCGCGCTTGAGCTTTGGGTTGTTCTCTACGCGGTCAATAAGTACCGCGATCTTCTCGTCACCACCGGCCGGCGGCTTCCAGTCTACCTGAATCGCTTCGGTGCCCTCGCGCCGCAGAGTCTCGGAAAAACTCTCGAGGCCGAGGTTGATTGCCTTGAGGTCGGAGGAAAAGAGCGTTCGGATGTTGTCTCCAGCCATGCGGTTACCCTACCTTCTCCATGATTCGTTTCGCAAGACGAGCCGCCTGAATGTTGGACGGCAGAACAACGCACCCGGCATCTTCAAGGATTCGCCGCTGGCGGGAAAGGACCTGCGGATCGGCCTCGGTCCCGGTGACCGATGCGATCACGGGCAGGTACCCTCCGGCGTCCTTCACCTTTTTGCGCGCAGCGGCGATCTCGGCGGCCATGGCCCCTGCCGGGTCGGTGTGCGCACCGTACCCAATGACAAAGTCCAGCAGCAAGAGAGCCATCTCACCGGACACGAGTTCCTTCTCCAGCTGCTCGTTGCGGATCGAGACGTCGATCATGGGGTGCGGGCGCCCTACGGTGAAGGTGTCATCACCCAGATCGATGACGCTGTGCTCCCGGGAGACCGAAGGGTCTTTGAGACGGTACTGCTGATCGGGATGCACGTTGGAGTAGACGCCGCCGAGCACCTCGTGCACCACCATGAGGGCCTCTTCCGCGAGGGTTCCGCCGGCAAAGAGGCCACGCAGGTACTTCTGCTTCCCACCGATTCCCGCCGCCTCGCGCGTGACAATCTTCTCGACCGATGCTGAGTCCATACTGAACTCAGCCGCCTCGTACGCGGGCCCACCCGCCGCGGCAACTGCCATCCAGGCCGCATCCTCGATGCTGGGCGCAAACCGGATCGAGTCGGTGTCCTCGCGGCGCCGCGCTCCGATGAAATGCACCACCGACGGCTTGCCGGATTTCTTCAATGTCTCGATGACGGCGTCCACCACCGACTCGGCGGGCGGTTTCGAGATTACCGTCAGGACGCGGGTTTCGGGATCGCCGGCGAGCGCCTCGAGCGCGGTCAGCATCATGATGCCACCGACCTCGGCCTTGACGTCGCGGCCACCGGTTCCGATTGCCTGCGAAATACCGCCTCCCGCCTTGTCGATGCTGCAGGTCAGTTCCTGAAGGCCGGAACCCGAAGCGGCAACGATGCCGATGGGGCCCCGACGGACCACGTTGGCAAAACAGAGCGGCTTGCCGTTGATGATGGCCGTTCCGCAGTCCGGCCCCATGAACAGGAGTCCCTTCTCGCGCGCGAGCTTCTTGAGGCGTATCTCGTCGTCAAGCGATACGTTGTCCGAGAACACCATGCAGTGCAGGCCGCGGTCAAGCGCCTTGCGGGCTTCACGCGGGACGAACTTTCCGGGAATGGAGAAGATCGCAACGTTTGCGTCGGGCATCTGCTCCACCGCGCTCTGAACGCTGGTGGGCCGGAACTCGTTCCCTTTGCCGGGGGCGCTTTTTTTGTGCAGCAGCTCGAGCGCCGCCTTCTCCGCGGCTTTCAGCGCATCCTCGCTGCTGCCGTCGAGCGCGATGATGAGATCATTGGGGCCGGCGGCTGCCACCTCATCGGTACTGAGCCCCATATCAACCAGCAGGTCGCGGTTCATGTCGGTGCCCATCGCGACCACTGCTTCCTGAATGCCGTCGATCTTCTTCACATCCTGATTGATGAGCATGAGAAAGACCGAGTCATAGTACGCGTCCTTGCGGACAATGATGTTTCTCACGATTGCCTCTCCTGAAAGCCACGTTGCATTCCCGCCCAAAGCGGCCGGGTTTCCCTGTCGAGAGGGCCCATTATACCACCACTGCCGAATGTGTCAAAGAAGAGCCCAAACAAAAGGAGCCTTCTCCGTGGGGGTCCACGGTGAAGGCTCCTGCAGTTTCCGCGGGTCGGACCGACCGTCCGACCTGCGCGGATACGCCCCAACTAGATCTTGTCGTTTGCGGGCTTGAGAATCAGGTTCAAAATGATACCGGCAATGGCGGCGAGACCGAGGCCACCAAACGAGAACATGCCGAACACGAGATCGACTTCGGCGGCTGCGGTACCCAGACCAAGCACGAGCATGGCGGCAACAATCATGAGCTTCTTCGGGTCGTCCATGTTGACGCGCGCTTCGACCATGTTCTTGACACCAATCGAGCTGATCATGCCGAAGAGCAGAATCGAGATACCACCGATGACCGGTGCGGGCACCGTTGCGATGAGTGCGGTAAATTTGGGGATCAGCGACAGCGCGATGGCGAAGACCGCCGCGATGCGCATGACCCACGGGTTGTGGACTGCGGTCAGCGCGATGGCACCGGTGTTTTCGCTGTAGGTGGTGTTCGCGGGTCCACCGATCAAGGCCGAGAAGGAGGTGGCGATACCGTCACCCAGCAGGGTCCGATTGATACCCGGGTCCTTCAGGAAGTCACGCTTGGTGACGTTACCAATTGCCAGAACGTCACCAAAGTGCTCGACCATGGTGACAATGGCGATGGGCACGGTGAAGCTGATGGCACTGGCCGAGAACTGCGGAAAGGTGAAGTTGGGCAGTCCAAACCATGCGGCTGCGGCAACCCCGCTGAAGTCAACGATTCCAACGATGATCGAAAGGATGTATCCCGCGATAATCGCCAACAGAACCGGCAGCAGAGACAGGAAGTCCAGCTTCCACCGCGGGAAGGCAATCTTCACGAAGATCGCGGAGGCAAAGGTGAACAGTGCGATACCCCAGCTCCCCAGCACGCCAATCTGTTCCGCGACGTTTCCGACGTACATGTCGGTTGCGTTCTTGATGGCTACCGGCGCAAGGATAATACCGATCAGGATAATCACCGGACCGGTCACGTGGGCAGGCAGAATCTTGTGCAGGACATCAGTCGACACAAAGGTGAAGATGATGGACACCACTACGTAGAGCAGACCTGCCACAAAGATACCGCCGAGCGCGTAGGGCATACCCTCACTCTGACCGATAACGATCAACGCGGGGATGAACGCGAACGAGCTTCCCAGAAAGACCGGTACCTTGAACTTGGTCAGGAAGTGGAAAATCCAGGTCCCGACACCGGCGGCAAACAGGGTAACTCCGATATCCAACCCCGTGATGATCGGTACCAGTACGGTGGCGCCGAACATAACAAAGGTGTGCTGGAGACCCAGTACAACGGTTTTGCCCGTTACTGGTTCGTTCAAAGAATCTGACATGTGCAACCTCTCCTTCTCCGTGCTTCGATAGCCCGGGGCGACGCCCCGCAATACCCAGCATATTGTATCGTATGTACTCAGATTATCAAGGGGGTGTTTTTATTCACCAAGCTTCGTGGCAGTCAGCATTCCATACGCAAACGGACGATGATTCCGCATACCGCGTCGGTTGCGGAGCTGTGGCCGTGTTCGAGGTGGTCCGCGGTGAGAACTCCTCCCGCGATCGCAGTCTCCACCAGGCTCAGCAGGTAGGCGGGAAAGCGCTCTTCGAGTGCCGCGGCAAGCAGAGTACGCCCCGGGGCGGTGGTGCCACCGAGTCGAGCGGCGAGGTTCGTCCGGTCCACGCTGACGCCGTCACTCGCCGCTCCAGCCGCATCGGCGTGTCGCGCACCCCGGTCGTGGGGACGCGCGTATCCAGCGACCAGCAGCCTCTCGGCAAGAAGGGCGCCGGTCAGGAAATCGTCGCCGGATGGGGTGAGCCCGATTCCAAGCCCAACGAGCCGCGACCAGTCGGGGCGCCCGGAACTCTGAAGCGCCGCGCGGGCGAAGCGAGTCACCGGCGTATCGGCCGCGGCCGAGACCAGCGGCAACATGCCGCCGTTGCGTCCGTGGGCTCTGACAAGCGCTTCCAACCGGTGCGCAAGACCCTCCGACGGGTACCCATCGTTGGTGATCGCGCCCAGCCGGCCCTCCCAGCGGGCGGATCCCTCGCACGCAATGCGCAGTGCGGGCGGCCCGTCGGCTCCCGCTGCCGGAAACCCACCAATCACCACCGGCCCACCAACCGCCACCGCCGCAGGAAGCCGATCCACCAGCACCGCGGTTGCCGTCATGTCCTGGGGGCGAACTACCAGCGACACCAGCGCGCCATTGGACGATGCCGCAAGGTTAACGGCCCGATCGAACACCGAATGCACGCGCAGCATCTCGGCAATCGGGACCATCGCACCGACCAGCCGTGCCACCGGTGGACGCAGAGCAGGCGGGAGATCGGAAACAGGTACAGACGGCGAACCGTTCATGGTGGTGATTCTACCCGACTACACGCCGGAGCGGCAAACGTGATAGGGTCCGGCTACCGATGAAAACCCTGTCCGAATCGACCACGGGAACGCTCTACGCCGCCGGCGCCTTCGCATTCTGGGGAGTTCTTCCCATCTACTGGAGACTCCTCGAAGCGGCCCCGGCTCTCGAGATTTTCGCGCATCGGACCTTCTGGTCGTTCATCATGTCGGCCCTGATTCTGATGACAACCGGTCGACGACGATTCCTCGGGGTGCTTCGTGATCGACGCTGCCGAAACACCCTCATTCTCTCCGGGCTGCTGCTTGGCTCCAACTGGTTCACCTTCATTTTCGCGGTGAACGCCGGGAGGGTCCTCGATGCGAGCCTCGGCTACTACATCAACCCGCTTTTTTCGGTTCTTCTCGGAACCGTGTTCCTGAAAGAGAGACTCACTTCGCTGCAGAAAGTCGCCGTAGGATTTGCCGCAGCCGGGGTTATCGTTCTTACGATTGGATCGGGGGTCTTCCCCTGGGTAGCCCTCATTCTCATGACAACCTTCGGCCTCTACGGGCTGGTGAAGAAGACCGTCGCGATTGAACCGTTGACTGCGCTCGCGGTGGAGACGCTCGTACTGGCTCCCGTTGCAGCCGTGATTATCGGCACCGGCCTCATCCGTGGCACGGGGGCACTCGGTCGGTGGGGCGTGGCGACCGACGCCCTCCTGGTGATGGCGGGCGTGGTGACAACGGTGCCGCTCTACTGGTTTGCACAGGGTGCGCGGCGCATTCCCCTGTCTCGCCTGGGCTTCATTCAGTATATCGCACCCACACTGATGCTGCTGGTGGGCGCCGTACTCTTCGGCGAGCCGTTTACTGCCGTGCACGCCGTGAGTTTCGCGCTCATCTGGACCGGACTGGCGCTCTACTCCTTCTCACACGCCCGCCCACTCCGGATCGCGCCGAGCATTCCCGCCGCGGGCCGGTAATCCTTCGGCACGACGGAAGCTACTCTCCACTGCGCCACAGCTGGGTGAGCCGCGCGTCGCGTCCACAGCTCGTCCGGTAGAGGAGATAACGCAGCGGGTTCTTCAGGTAGTAGTCCTGATGGTACTCCTCCGCGGGATAAAACGCCTCCAGCGCCGTGATCTGCGTAACGATGGGCCCCGACAATACGCCGGACGCGTTGATGCGATCCCGGCTCGCCTCAGCCGCAGCCTGCTGCTCGGGCGTGTGAAAGAAGATCTCGCTTCGGTATTCGGACCCCCGGTCGCAGAACTGTCCGCCGGCATCCAGCGGATCGATGTTCACCCAGAACACTTCGAGCAGCTCCTCGTAGCGTACCAGGTTGGGGTCAAACACAATCTGCACCACCTCGGCGTGTCCGGTTGTTCCGGTAATCACCTCTTCGTAGCGCGGATTGACGACGTGCCCGCCCGAGTAACCGGATGTGGTAGAGATCACCCCGTCGAGCTTATCGTAGGGCGGCTCCATGCACCAGAAACAGCCCCCGGCAAAGGTTGCAACCGCGAGCCCGCGTCGCAGCGCCTGTTCCTCGGTGATGAAGTCCACGTCCAGCGGGGGATTCACCGCAGCGGAACCACCAGAGGCCTCCGTCGCCGCGGGCGTCGAACGTTCGCCGGAACCGCCGGCAAACAGCGATGCTGCAATCCCGAGGAATACGGCGAGAACCAGGAATATCACGCCGGGCCGCAGCCCGTGAGACGGTCGTTGTGTCATGTTGACCTCCGGGGTAAAGATACTGCTTCGAAGCGGGTACCATCAATCGTGGTGTTCAACCGGGTTCAGACGGGAAACCGACAGCGACAGCGGGTGCCGCTCTCGAAGGAGTACTCGATGGTTCCGTTCAGCTGCTCGGTCAACGCCTGCACCAACTGGGTTCCCAGTCCCACCCGGTTTGACGCGCGGCCGTTCACCCTGCCGTTGTCCGCCACCAGCAGTTCGAAACGGTTGCGATCGGTTTGGTGCAAGCGCACCACGATTCGTCCGGGCGTCTCGGAAGGCGCATCACCCGGGACGAAGGCGTGCTTGCAGCTGTTGCTGACCAGCTCGTTGACGATGAGGGCCAGGGGAACCGCCCGGTCGAGTGAGAGGTGCAGCGGATCAGCGTTGACGTCGATTTCGATCCCCGATGAGGAATCGACGTTCGAGGAATGAATCGACTGAACCACCGTTGCGAGGTACTTCTGGAAGTCGATATCTGCGGTGGACTCGCTCTGGTAGAGCGACTCATGGATCAGTGCCATGGATCGGATGCGGTTTTCCGCGTCGCGAAACTGTGCCCTCACCGCATCATCGTCAAAGCCTTCGGACTGCATCCGCAGCAGGCTGGAGACAATCTGGAAGTTGTTCTTCACGCGATGATGGACTTCCTGAAGGAGAACCTCTTTCTCGGTGAGGGCGGCGCTGATGGTCTGCTCGGCGATGTCGTGCGCCTCTTCGCGCGCCTGGAGCGCCTCGGCCATGGCGTCAAACGCCGCGGCCACCGCGCCAATCTCGCCTCGATCGTGGGCAACCCCGCTTCGCACCGAGAGGTCTCCACAGGCAATCGCATCCGAGGCTGCCACGAGCATATTCAGCCGCCGGATGATGGTGCGCCGACCCAGAACCGTGGTGACAACGCCGGCAAAGACCAGCGACAGCACCGCGAGCGTTACCAGATTCCACACAATCCCCCACCCGGGGAGAAACACCGTTTCCGCCGGAGTTCGCACCAGCAGATAGAGATCCGCGTGATCCGACATCGGGTCCGCAGACATGGCGGCGGATACCACGTACTCTTCATTCCCGCCCGGATTGGTCCATATCCCGCGCACCCGCGGGGCAGTGCGGAGCAGGGCGAGCAACGACGGGTGCACGGTGGTGCCAAGCGGAGTAGCGGCAAAGAGTGGATGGCGAAACAGATAGACGCCGTTTCGGTCGATGATCTCCGCCGTCCAGCCGGGGGGCACGACCCCTCCCGAGAAAAGGGCATGATAGTCATCGACCAAATACGAGGCGATGACCACGGCGTCAATCGAGCCGGTCTCGTTCAGCACCGGGAGCGCAAAGGGGACCACGGGAGAGCCCGTGGTTCGGCTCGCAACCAGCGATCCCACGGAGAACCGGCCGGTCTCCATCACGCGCTGGAAATAATCCCGGTCGGCAACGCTGAAACCGGATGTGCCCGCATGGGCCGATGCAAAGACCAGACCATCCCGGTCTGCGATTACGATCGTTGCGTAGGTTCCATGCACCGCGAGCTGATCGGAGAGCAGGTCGTTGAGCCGCTCGTGGTTGCGTTCGTCGATCGATGGCCAGAGCGACAGACTCAACAGCAGCTGCCGCGAAGAATGAAAGACCATCCGTTGCTGATGCTCAATCGACATCAGCGCTTGCACCGCCTTGTCGATTGCCTGCTCGTGCGCGGTTCGCTGCAGCTGAAATCCGGTCCAGAGCACAACACCAAAGACCGGCGTTATCGCACACAGGACGATCAGGAGCAATCGGGCGAGAACGGAGCGGGATCCGACCGAAAGCTGCGTCACGGGATTACGCTTCAAGAGGATAGAACTCCCACCAACTCAAACCCGGTTGTCGAAGCCGGCGAACAATGCGCATAGTGTGAAGATATCACGTATCTGCGTCGATTCCACATCAGATTGGAGGTTTCGTACGATGAAATTCATAGGAGCTCACGTCAGCGCTTCCGGTGGTGTGGAGAACGCGCCGCTGAACGCCCGCGACATCGGCGCCCGCGCCTTCGCCCTGTTTACCAAGAACCAGCGGCAGTGGAACGCCAAACCGCTTTCCGCGGAGAGCATTACCGCGTTTCGCCGGAACATGGACGAGTGCGGTTTCGATCCGCGTCACGTTCTTCCCCATGACAGCTACCTCATTAATATTGGATCTCCCAACGACGAGACGCGCGCCAAGAGCGTGGCGGCGCTGGAGGACGAGGTTGTTCGCGCCGCACAGCTTGGCCTGGTGGCGGTGAACTTCCATCCCGGCGCTCATCTCAACCAGGTGGATGAGGCCGCGTGCATCGCGTCAATCGCCGCGGGGATCAACACAATTCACCGCGCCACCGACAAGGGTGCTGCTTC
>REDM01000203.1 GCA_007693485.1 Spirochaetaceae bacterium | reverse complement strand
ACATTGCACTTGAGCACGATGTGCTGGTGCATATTCACGTATCAGAAACAAAGCAGGAAAACGAAGACTGCGTGAAAGCGCACGGTGTAAGCCCCACGCGCTATCTCGAACAGATCGGTCTTCTGGATGCCCGGGTTCTTGCGGCACATTGCGTACACATGTCTGAGGAAGACCTGGAAATCCTTGCCCGGCACAACGTCAAGGTTTCTCACAACCCCATCAGCAACTTCAAGCTTGTGAGCGGTTGGTTTGATTATCCCGCGTTCCGCAGGCATGGCCTGGACGTCTCGGTCGCCCTCGACGGGGTGCAGTCGAACAACAGCTTCAATCTTTTGTCGGATCTCAAGACCGGTATTCTGGTGCAGAAGACGCTTCACGATGATCCGACGCTGCTTGATGCCCACGAGGCGCTCAAGTTGATCACCATCGATGCGGCGCGGTGCCTGTTCCGCGAACAGGATATCGGCAGTCTGGAAGCCGGCAAATGTGCCGACATCACCTTCCTTGACCTCTCGCGCGCGGCCATGCACCCGCTGCATCGCGAGAGCTTTCGTCAGGTGGTGTCTGCCGTTATCTACGCGGCCAATGGCGCCGATGTCTCCGACGTCATGGTGGACGGCGATTTCATCTACCGGAATCGCACCCACGTACGCCTTGACCGGTCCGCGGTCATTGCCAACGCCACTGCATCGTCTCGCCAGATTCTGGAGAACATCGGCTTCTTCTCGGAATAGCCGTGAGTGGCCGCGTCCTCACGCGCCGGCGGCAAACTCCGAGAGAATCCGGTTGAACGTGGCGCTCGGGCGCATCGCTGCGGTTGCCTTGACTGGATCCGGGTGGTAGTAACCGCCGAGGTCCACCGGGGAACCCTGCGCGTCGGTGAGCTCCTGCAGGATCTGCGGCTCGGCGGCTTCCAGAGCGGCTGCAAGCGCGGCAAACCGTGCCTGCAGCTCCGGGTTGCTCTTCGCGCCGGCGAGCGCCTGACTCCAGTAGCGTGCCAGAAAAAAGTGGCTCCCACGGTTGTCCAGTTCTTTCACCTTGCGTGATGGAGAGTTTCCGTTGCGAAGCAGTTCTCCCGTAGCCGTATCGAGCGTGTCGGCGAGCAGGCGGGCGCCTGGGTTGTCGAAGGTACGGGCGAGGTGTTCGAGCGACACCGCAAGCGCCAGAAACTCGCCCAGCGAGTCCCAGCGCAGGTGGCCTTCCTTCACCATCTGCTGCACGTGCTTGGGCGCCGAGCCGCCGGCGCCCGTCTCAAACAGGCCGCCGCCGTTCATCAGCGGAACGATGGAGAGCATCTTCGCGCTGGTTCCCAGCTCCAGGATGGGGAAGAGATCGGTGAGGTAGTCGCGCAGCACATTGCCGGTGACCGAAATAGTATCGAGTCCCGCACGGGCACGCGTCACCGAGAAGCGAGTGGCCTCGGCCGGTGGCATCACAATGATTTCCAGGCCGGTGGTATCGTGATCGGAGAGATAGCGCTCCACCCTGGCAATGAGCTGGGCGTCGTGGGCGCGGTGGCCGTCGAGCCAGAAGACCGCCGGGGTGCTGGTCAGGCGAGCACGCTCCACCGCGAGGCGCACCCAGTCACGGACGGCGCCGTCTTTTACCTGGCACACGCGAAAGATGTCACCTTCTTCAACCGGCTGCTCCAGCAGCAGAGTCCCGCTCGGATCCACCACTTCGACGCGTCCCGGAGCGGCGATTTCGAAGGTCTTGTCGTGCGAGCCGTACTCTTCGGCCTTCTGCGCCATCAGGCCCACGTTGGGAACGCTGCCCATGGTGCGTGGGTCGAAGGCTCCATGCTCTTTGCAATCCTCGATCACGGCCTGGTAGACGCCGGAGTAGCAGCGGTCGGGAATGACAAATTTGGTATCGGCTTCCTTCCCGTCGGGGCCCCAGGTCTTGCCTGACGCCCGGATGGCCGCGGGCATGGTCGCGTCGATGATGAAGTCACTCGGAACGTGAAGGTGGGTGATCCCGCGGTCGGAGTCTACCATGGAGAGGGCGGGCCCCCGGTCCAGGCACCCCTGGATATCCGCCGTGATTGACTCCTGCTCGGCTGGGGGAAGCGACGCGATGCGCGTGAACAGGTCGGCGAGGCCATTGTTGGGATGAACGCCCAGGCGAGCGAAGGTCTCGCGGTGTTTCTCAAAGACGTCCGCAAAGAAGACCGCGACCACGTGGCCGAAGATGATGGGGTCGGACACCTTCATCATCGTTGCCTTGAGGTGCACCGAGAAGAGCACGCCCTGCTCCCTGGCGGCAGCCATTTCCTGAGCGAGGAAGGCGCGCAGCTCGCGCTTGCGCAGTACCGCCGCGTCGATCACATCACCGGCGTCCAGCTTCACGCCGCTCCTGAGTGTCACTGGAGCCCCGCCGTCGGCGGGAACGAAGCGAATGTTTGCCGTGCCGGTTTTGGCCACGGTGGTGGAGCGCTCGCTCTCAAAGTAGTCACCGCTGCTCATGCTCGCCACGTGGGAGCGCGAATCGGGCTTCCACTCGCCCATGGAGTGGGGGTAGGCGCGCGCGTACTCCTTGACGGCGCGTGCGGCGCGGCGGTCGGAGTTTCCTTCGCGAAGCACCGGATTCACGGCGCTGCCCTTCACGCGGTCGTATCGCTCGCGGATTGAGCGCTCTTCGTCCGTCTGGGGTGCTTCGGGGTAGTCCGGAACGGGGTAGCCCTGCTCTTGCAGTTCCGCGATTGCCGCACGCAGTTGCGGCAGCGAAGCGCTGATATTGGGGAGCTTGATGACGTTGGCGTCGGGCTGCAAGACCAGGGTGCCAAGCTCCGCGAGGTCGTCGCTCACGCGCTGGTCGGGGGTGAGCCGCTCGGGAAAGAGAGCCAGAATGCGGGCCGCGAGCGAGATGTCGCGCGTTTCTACGCTGACGCCGACTGCGTCGACGAAGGTTTGGATGACGGGCAGAAGGGAATGCGTTGCAAGCGCAGGTGCCTCGTCGGTCAACGTATAAATGATCGTTTGTCTCATGATCGCCGAATGTAGCAGATTTTTCCCATCGTGTTTACCGCCTTGCGCGCTTTCGCGTGACGTTACCGGTCACCCCGGGTGAAGACCGGCATGTCGGAGGTAGAGATTGTCTCGTGCAGCGTGTAGCCGTCGTGGGTGTAGTCGGCAAGCTGGTGCGGTGAGGTGATATGGTTGCGCAGGATCCAGGCCGCCATCGAACCGCGGGCGCGCTTGGCGTGGATGGCCACGGTTCGATAGCCGCCGGCGTGTGCCTCACGAAACTGCGGTGTCACCACGCGGGCGGCGAGACGATCGGGCTGAACAACCCGCCAGGACTCCTGCGATGCGAGGTTCACCACCGTGGTGCTGCGCGTACGGTTGATTGCCCGGTTCAGTGCGTCGGTTGGAACGGTGCCCCAGAACTCGTAGAGTGAGGTAACCGTGCCGAACGTGATTGGTGTCTTCATCTCCAGCCGGTAGGGACGGATGCGATCAAGCGGTCGCGCCAGCCCGTACAACCCCGATATCACATAGAGCCGCTCGTGTGCGTACTTTGCCTCAGCGGCGGAGAAGTCGCCGAAGTTCAGACCACGAAACACCTCGCCGGTGTAGGCGTAACCGGCCTGGAGACTCCCATCTCCAGAGGCCGGCTCCGTATCGCTCCAGTGCGCATACCGCTCAGCGGTTGCTTCTGCGAGTGATGCGCCGATCTTCATCAGCGAAGCGATCTCATCCGCGTCCATCCGGCGCAGGTGCGCCGCGAGCTCACACGCCTGCTGCCAGAAGAGTGGGGTTGTTGCCACTTTGGTGCGCGGCGAAACAGAGAAGTCCTGGGTCTTGCTGGGCGAGAGGAGAACGATCATTCCGGCACCTCATGCAGGCAGGGTCATGTGCCCTGCTTGGTTAGACTCAAGAACCAGCGATGGAGCGTGGGGTTTGCCGCGAGTACACTGCGGGCGAAGAGGACCTCGTCCGTTTCGCCGAGGACCCCGCTCACCACTCCGCCCGCTTCCTCGACGATGAGCATGCCGGCCGCGATGTCCCACGCGCTGACCCCCCGCTCCCAGAAGATGTCAAACCTGCCGGCAGCGACGTAGCAGAGATCGAGGGCCGCCGCCCCCATCCGGCGAACGTCCCGGAGCTGGCTCTGGATACGAACGAGGGTCTGAATCCCGGCTTCCATGGAGTCGGCGGCTCCGCCGAACAGACCGGTACACGCGAGGGCGTGCTGGGGATTGTCCGTCCGCGACACATTGATTCGGCGAGTTCCGCAGAACGCACCCATCCCATGCTCCGCGCTGAATACTTCACCGAGGGCGGGTGCTACCACCGTGGCAACCACGGGCTTCTTCGTTTCCGCGTACGCAACAGATACGCAGAAATGCGGCACCCCGTGGACAAAGTTGGTTGTGCCGTCGATGGGATCGATGATGAAGGTTGGCTCGTCGGTGAGGGTGAGGTGCACGTCCTGTTCTTCGGCAAGAAATCGCGCGCCGGGACACGCTTCGGTGAGGCGCTCGATGAGCAAGGCCTGCACCGACCGGTCTACGTCGGTGACCAGGTCGAACTCGCTCTTGAAATGGATGGTCTCTGTAGCGAGATTGCGAAACGAGGCGAGCGCCTGTTGTCCTGCTTCTGTTGTAATGCTGATCAGCTGCTCTCTGGTGATACGCACAGCCAAACCATACGCCACGCGGGCCGTTCTCGCAAGAGGTCGCTCTCGCTCAGCGCGTGGAACGGTGCTTCCACCAGCACACGAAGTGCTCAACCAGGTCCAGAGCCACAAACAGCAGCAATCCAAGCAGACCGATTGAAACGATTCCTGCCATCATGTCGGGGTAGGAGACGCGCATCCAGCTCTCTACAATGAAGGTCCCCAGCCCGTAGTTGGTGAAGAAGGTTTCGGCAAAGAAGAGTACGGCGAGGGCCGTTCCGGTGCCAAGGCGCAGAGCGGTGAGCAGCTCCGGCAGGATTGCCGGCAGCAGGACAAAGCGAAGCGATTGCAGCCGAGTGCCTCCAATCGAGGCAAACGAGACGAGATAGGCGCTGGGGATTGAGCGTGCCGCGTCGCGCACCGCGACCAGAATTTGAAAGAAGAGAACCAGCACGACCACCGTGATGCGGGCGGCATCACCAATTCCCACGAGCAGAAATACAATCGGTAACAGTGCGATTTTGGGCACGGGGTAGAGCAGGTAGGCGATTGGGGCGAGCAGCCGGTCGATACGCCGTGAGCGTCCCATGACAAGCCCGAGCGGAAGGGCTGCCGCCGTCGCCACAACGAGTGCCGCTGCCACGCGGCCAAGACTCGCTCCAGCGTGGCGCAGGAGTATTCGTGGCCCGATCTCAACCATTCGTACCAGCACCGCGAGGGGTCCCGGAAGCACCGGTGAATCAACCACCAGGGACAGCAGCCACCACGCGCCCAGAATGACGCCGGCGGCCACAACCAGGGCTGCGGCTCGCAGGCCGGTACCCCCGGCGCCGCCACGTCCGCGGGGAGCGCGACTACGCACGCCCGAGCTCCTCGAAACGGCGCCGCAGCGCGGCTACCGTGTGGAAGAAATCGTCCCGGGTGCGCAGTTGCGACGGCGCGGCGGATGAGACCGGGTTTGGCGTCTCGGTCAGTTGCGCGGGTGAGCCGTGCATGATGGCGATTCGTGTTCCCAGGAGTACCGCCTCTTCCATGCTGTGCGTCACCAGGATGGCGGCAACCGGCCGCTCGCGCAGAAGGGTATGCACCAGGTTCTGCAGATCCTCGCGGGTCAGGGCATCGAGGGCGGAGAAGGGCTCGTCCATGAGCAGCAGGTCGGGCTGCATGGCCCAGGTTCGGGCAAGGGCCACGCGCTGCTGCTCGCCGCCGGAGAGGGTCAGGATGGATCGCCGTGCGAGTTCCGCCATCCCTACCGCTTCGAGTGCAGAATCGGCTGCTTTTCCCGAGCGTTCCGGGGATGCGCCGTGCAGCCTCAATCCCAGGGCGACGTTCTCGCGCACGGTGAACCACGGGAAGAGTCCGTACTGCTGCAATACCAGGCCCACGCGGCGGTCACCGCCGGCCACACGGCGCTCGTCCAGCGTAACCGTTCCGCCCCCAGGTTCAAGCAGGCCCGCGGCAGAATAGAGCAGGGTGGTCTTGCCGCACCCCGAAGCACCCACCACGGCCAGCGTTTCGCCCGGGGCAACGGTGAGAGAGAGGTCGGCGAAGACCGGCGTGACCGGGCCGGAGCGCGGGTCAGGATACGCGACGGTACACGCCGTGAACCTCAGCATGGGCAATCCTTGAGTTCCGGTCGCCCTCAGGGTGAGAGGGCGGCGGAGCTGACCACCGTGCGATATGCCGGGGCGGTGGTGATGAGGTTTTGCTCGCGCATCCAGTTCACGACGTCGAGAAACTCGGCTTCGCTCGGCACACGGGCCGCCTGGAAACGGGGAATGACCATGGACTGTTCGACCATGGGCGGAAACCCGCCGGCGGACACGATGAGACCGCGGAAACGATCGGGATCGGCGTTCACCGCCTCAACGGCCTGGTTGTACGCGCGGTAGAAGGCCCGGACTTGAGGCAGTTTGTTCTGCATCGCCTGCGGCGTAAAGAGCAGCACGCCCGGCGTCTGTTCCATCACCGCGCTGTCGGTGATCAGGTGGGCGCCGCGCGCCATTGCTACCCGGGTGATGGGCTCGGGGAGCATCGCCGCCTCGATCTGGCCGGCGACCACCATCTCCATGCGGGTGGGCACCTGGAGCGTGGTCACGGGGACGATTGTGGCCGGGTCGGCGCCGTGGGCCTGGAGCATCCGCTCGGCGGAGTAGAAGATGATGCTGTCCCGCAGCAGCCCTACGCGTACGGACCGGGTTGAGGGTGCCTTCCAGTCCGCAATAGAGCGGATCCGGGAGTTGGGCGCCGTCACCAGACCGAAGAGACCGTCCGTGATGGAGGTCACCTGAACGGCAAAGCCACCGGCCCCAGCGTTGATCGCGTTGATCAGATCGGAGACCGAGCCGTCGATCCTGCCGGTCTGGAGTGCCGTCTCCCGGTAGAGCTGGTTATGAAACATCTCCAGCTCCACGGAGACGCCTTCGGCGGCGAAGTATCCCTCGGCATCGGCCACAATCAGCGGGATCGAGTTGACCGCGGGCATCATGCCGACGCGCAGGGTCTGGGCGGAC
>REDM01000250.1 GCA_007693485.1 Spirochaetaceae bacterium | reverse complement strand
GCGGCACCTCGCAGCACCCCGTCCCGGCACGCATTGAACAGCGCTTCCTCATCGATTACGTCACCGCGTCCGACGTTCACCAGAAGCGCTCCGCGCATTCGCTCGAGACGCGCTGCATCAATCATGCCGCGGGTTTCGTTGGTTGACGGAAGGGTCACCACCACAATCTCGGCACCGTCGATTGCTTCATCGATGTCGTACACCATGCTATCGTAGTACGGTGGAAGGGTGTCGACTGGTGTGCGCTTGAACCCGGTTACCGTGCAGTCGAAGGCTTTGAGGTAGCGCGCAGAAAAATGACCGATTTCTCCGGCGCCAATCACGGCGACGCGCTTCTCCTGGATGCATTCCCACGTATCGTCGAGTCCGCGCCCGATCCAGAAACCGTGCCAGCGATGCTCTTTGAGGTCGTTATGGTATTCAATGATTTTTCCGTAGAAGGCCAGAATCATCGCGACCGCCCGTTCGGCTACGCCGGCTGAGTTCCCGTGACTGTTCCCAAGGCGAATGCCCCGCGCTTTGATGGTTTCGAGGGGAAAGTGGGTGATGCCGGTCATCGGCAGGAGGATTGCCTTGAGGTTGGGAGCGGCATCCACAATTTCCTGCGATACCCTGGGAGACACAATGACTTCAACACTCTTCAGTGTTTCCGGATCAGGGTTTTCGTCATGGGTGAAGGTCACATCGGGATAGTGACTGCGAAGCCACGGAAGCTCTTCGTTCCAGATGCCGGAAGGCTTTTGCAGAAACAGTACGGTCATGCGGATCTCCTGAAGCTGATATGGCCGTCAGTATAGGGGCGATTGAGCAAAAACGGAACCCGGGATCGTGCTGTGTTGCGGAATGTCGGCTCTTGACCGACACGGGTGTGGGGCTTAGTATGGGAGACCATGACTACCGGGATTACTGCGATTGGCTGTTCCGTGCCAAGTCGCATCGTTACCAACGAAGAGCTCACACAGACCGTCGATACATCCGACGAATGGATCGTCTCTCACACGGGCATCCGTGAACGGCGCATCGTGGCCGAGGGGCAGGCTGCCAGCGATCTTGCCGTGGAAGCGGCGGAAGTCGCTCTTCAGCGGCGCGGCATCGCGGCGGACGACATCGACATGATCATCGTGGCCACGTCGTCGGGTGACTACCCCTTTCCGGCCACCGCGTGCATCGTTCAGCATCGACTCGGATGCACCCGTGCGGCAGCCTTTGATCTCGCGGCAGGCTGCACAGGCTTTGTCTACGCGTTTGAAACTGCCCGCGCCTTCATCGAGTCGGGCGGGGCACAGAAGATCCTTGTCATTGGCAGTGAAGTGCTCACCAGCATCACCAACTGGGCGGACCGGAACTCCTGCGTGCTCTTTGGTGACGCTGCGGGTGCGGTTGTCATCGAGTCGCTGGAGGGTATGGCGGGGCACCGAATCGTGCGATCGTGGCTCCGTTCCGACGGCAGCGGAGAACTCGCGCTGATGAGACCGGTGGGCGGATCACGGACGCCCTTTGATCCGAGCCTCCACGGCCCGGCCGATATGCAGATCCATATGGATGGGCGCAAGGTCTACCTGTTTGCCGTTGATGCCATCGTGCGTACAATACAGCAGCTGTGCGAACAGCAGGGCATCGAACCCTCCGACCTCGGGTGGATCGTGCCGCATCAGGCCAACCTTCGCATCATCGAAGCGGCGGCCAAACGCCTTCGTCTGCCCGTCGAGCGCTTCTATATCAATATGGACCGATACGCCAACACGTCGGCAGCCTCGATTCCTCTGGCCCTCGACGAGATGATCGAACGCGAACTGATTCAAAACGGCCAGTGGGTGCTCGCGGTGGGATTTGGTGCGGGTTTGACCTACGGGGGAAACCTCATCGCCTGGTAAGGCAGCCTCACCGGAACGTGCGTACGTTGTAGATCGACCGTCGGCGAAATTTCTGCAGATAGCGATTCCGCCCGGTGAGTGCTACCAGAAACCCGTAGACAAACCCTCCGATGTGGGCGAAGTAGGCCACGTTATCAAACCGTCCCGCAACAATCACGAAATAGCCCGAAAAGAACTGCAGCACTGCCCAGACCAGGAGAAACACAAAGGCGGGAAGACGCGCCGGCATCAGGAAGATGCCGATCGGAATAAGGGTGGTCACTCGAGCGAGCGGAAACAGCACAAGGTAGGCACCAAGGACTGCGGAAATCGACCCGGAAGCTCCGATGATGGGCGTGGTCAGTTCCGGGGCAAAGAGTATCTGCACGAGGATGGAGAGCGCTCCGGCCACAAGGTAAAAAAACAGATAGCGAAAATGACCGAGCGCGTCTTCCACGTTGTCCCCAAAGACCAGCAGAAACAGCATATTCCCCAGGAAGTGAACAAACCCGCCGTGAAAGAAGAGGGATGTGAACGGTGTGTACCAGTACTCAAGTGGCGACGCCAGCAGTCGGTCCGCGATGAACGCGTACTCCAGGGTGAAGGAAAGCGCCTCTGCGTCGGGCAACATGACCTGCCGGGCAAACACCGCGATGTTGACGCCAAGGAAGAGCAGGTTAAAAAATGGAAATGACTTCGATCGAATATGGTCGCGAATTGGAATCATGGCTGCTCCCCGTTGCGCTCAAAAGCTGTACTCAACCGCGACGCTCCACACCCCGCGGTACCCGAAACTGCCGTCCCCTGCCGGGCGCTCGGCAATTCCCTGATGCCCGACTCGCCAGAGCAGCGGACTCGGCGCCCTGATCCCAAGGCCAACTCCCCATTCAATGCGGTGATCGAGGGCGTCGGCGCGATCGGCAATTCGCTCGACCGGGCGATTCTGCACCGTGTAGCTTCCCCCGGAGAGGTCTACTACCACACTATCCGCGATCCGAAGCAGATACTCAAGGCGCAGGTTGAGCACCTGTTCCACCGGGATGCCGGTTCCAACACCGCGGGGGAGGGTGTAGCGCAGAATCAGAAGGCTGTCCACTCGCTGGGGATCGGCTGAGCCCGCGGGTATGATCCACGGGTTGCGATCCGCACGCAGAAAGAGCAGATCCACCTCGCCGTAGGAGTTTCCATCGGAGAAGCTGCGCGTCCAGTCCCAGCCGATGCCGCCGCCAAAGAAACCGCGCGGGTCTCCGAGCCCAAACACCACCTCCTGTCTCAGGCGCTGTTCGCGGAGCCCGGTGGAACGCCGGGATGTGGTGAACCCGGCAACGCTTCTGAGGTAATAGCGATCCCACGGCCACTCGACCCGTCCGCGGATCTCGTAATCGCGCGGCACCGCCACGCCGTCGGCGCTGATCTCGACGGGAATTCCCACGCGCAACGCAAAGCGGTCGCGGCTGGTGTGCGAGAACGGGCCGGCGATATGCGTTGGCGTGTGCGGCTGGCCCGGCTCGGGGAGCCGTTCGACTCCGGTGATAAAGCGAATCTCCTCCTGAAGAATGGTCGCAGACGGCATGACGTGCCCTCCGGAATACTCCCGATAGCGGTGGATGATGCCGGCAGTCTCAAAACGAGCGCGGGCAAAGTTGATGCCACGGTATCGGGCCGGGTCTTCGCGGTCGCCAATCAGAAACGAGGCCCGAAACCCTCGCTCGGCGAGCACCGCGAGCGCATCGCCGGTGGCGGGGTACGATGTACGGGTTCCTGCCATCACCGCACCGGAAAAAATGTGGGGGTTGCGCACGGAAAGCGCCCAGCTCACGTCTCCGCCGAGTGAGTACCCCCCAACATAGACGCGCGTTGCGTCCGCGCTGTGGTTCTCCAGAACGATTCGCAGATCATCGAGAATTCGTGTTTCGTACCACTCCACAAATTGGAGAAAATCAGGAAGGTACTCCTCCCGTGTAGAACGGGCGGCCGGGAGAATCATGATGAACTCCCGTTGCCGAGCGGGATCAAGGCCCATTCGGCCGGCGATCCGGGACGCTTCAATCCCGGTTGGTGGCAGGAGTATGAATACGGGATAGGTTCGGTTGCGATTATAGCCCACGGGAAGTGATACCTTGGACGGCTGGTCAAAATAGGCCGGGCGGGGGATGGCGGCGAAGGTCGGTGTGGCTGACGTGAAGAGTATCAACAGAAGTGCGAGTGTGCCGATCGGACGTGACAACCGCTGGTGCGGTGGTGGGAGCGTCATGTGTGGCTAACCTGCACTGCCGGTTCAGAGTTGTCAATACCGTGTAACTTGTCGAAATCTGTGAGCGGCGGTATGTTTGAACCAAGTGAAGAAACCAATCACAATTCTTGTCGTCGCGCTCACCGGGTTGTTCGCCGTCCTTGGAGTCGCAGCGCTCCTGGCGCTTCACCCGACGATCCAACGCGTCGTTCTCCACCGCGTCCTCGATCACCTGATTGCGGACAGCGGCTACTCGCTGCGTGTTCGGACAGTACACGTGCGACCCTCCGGCGAGGTGACAATTTCCGGGATCAGCGCGATCGAACCGGACGGTTCATCGTTGATCGAGCTGGACCGTGTGGTGGCGCGCGCCGATCTGCCCGCTCTGCTGAACCGCCGCGTGGTCCTTGATCGGATTACCCTTCGTAATGGCTCCCTCGTTCTCCGCCGGACCGAAGACGAAGAACTCTCGATTGCCGCATTCGGCCTCGCGTTTGCCCGGTACGGTGAGCCAACCGATGGTACCACTGCGTGGGAGGTACTCTTTCGACGGGTAGAGATTCTCGACATGGATGTTGACTACGTGCTCGCAGATTCGAATCAATCTGCGGATTCGGACCAGTCCATGGGTTCCAATTCGGTCCCGCGCGCTCGCCGCCTGCTCGTGGACGCAACCGATTTTCGGGTAGCCGACGGCGAGGTCGGGGTTCGAATATCCAGCCTTGCCGGCGAACTGCTCGACGAAGTCGAGCTGGACGACGGAGCTCTTGTGCTTACGATTCTGGACAACGCGGTTCGGGTGGAGGAACTGCGTCTGCACAGCGGGGAGACCCTGGTTGCGGGTCGGTTTTCCATTCAGGTGCCCAAGCAGTCCGCTCCCAACAACGGCGATTCCAATGAGCACGTGGGTTTTGCTGTTGCGCTGGAGGAGACGAGGCTTCAGGGTGGGCTGGTTCGCGACCTGCTGGTACGATTTGTTCCCGCGATAGCGGACGCTGCCGGTCGGGCCGACTTCGATCGGGTTGTCCTTGATCTGACCGCCGAGGGTGATGCCCGTCGTATCGACGTTGCGCGGCTCGAGATCGACGTCGATGGGGCAATCCTGAGAGCAAACGGCATCGTGGGCGATCCGGGAGGAGAGATGAGCGTCACCGGAGAACTCACGCGGCTGCGGTTTGGTCGGCAGACCGTGGAGCGGCTGGGCCTTGAGGCCTTTGTTCCCGACCGCGTCCACCTTCCCGATGAGCTCTCGATCTCCGGCCCCTTCACCGTCGGGCACACCCATGTAGATGTAGACCTTGCGATCGAGTCGTCGGATGCGTCCGGACACGTGAAACTGCGAACGGAGTGGATCGACGCGGATGAGCCTGATCTGCTGGGGGCACCACCACCCGATATCCCACTCATGCGATTCCTGGCGTTCGTTCAGTTTGACGAAGACGCACTCGATGCCGAAATAGACGGCTGGTTTACGCCGGGGAGGTCTGAGGGCCTCGAAGGGGCTGCTACGGTGCGCGTTTTGTCGGTGACTCCGTATCGATTTGGGTATCTCGAGCCAAACATGCGCATTGCAACCTCGTTTTCTGCCTGGGGCAGGTTTGTACAGTGGGACGATCTTGATATCAACGCAGAGATTGAGTCGCTGGTGGTGACCGAGGGGGAACGGATCCACCAGCTTGAGTTCATGGAGTTGCGCGCGCGTGCGGCAGAACGCGACACAACGATCTCGGTGGAATCCTCTGTTCTCACCGTGGCGCTGGAGAGTTCGATCCCCATCCCGGAAATTTTTCCCGCGTTGCAACGCCATCTCAGGACCTACGTCGCGTTGGATGACGCCGATACCGCTGAAACGGCTGATACTGTCGGTCACGAGGGCGACTCCGGGCCGCAGGACGGCGACGATGGATCGGCTGGTGTTGTGTCGCTGCGGCTCAACCTTCGGGAACCGCCGGAGGTTCTGGTTCCTCTGGTCTCCGATTTGATGGAGCTTCAACCGGTGACGGTTCGGTTGGATTTTGACGAACGACGAAACACGATCTCTGTCGACGTGCAGGGAGAGCGGGTTCGGTATCGCGGGGTTATGGTTGACGCGCTTGCGGTGGCGTTGGCAGGCCGAGCCGGCACACTCGATTTTGAACTGAGCGCGCAGCGCCTGGAAATCGACGACCGACTGCTCGTCGCCCCGAGCGTTGAAGGAACGGCGCGCGGTGATCGAGTTTCCCTTCGGGTCGGACTCGATGACCAGGCTGGCGAGGAACTCCTGCGAAGTGGATTTGAGTTGACCGGGATCGCTGAAGGGATCGCGGTGGTCTTTCAACCCAGGGAGTTTTCGGTTCGCGGTTTCGAGTGGGGGGTGTCTGAAGACCACCGGATCATTCTTACCGGCGGGCTGCCCCGTATTGAAAACCTGACGCTATCGCGGGAGCAGTCGCGTATCCAGGTAGCGGTGATTCCCGCAGACGACGGCTCTGCCGAGGTGAGCCTGGTACTGGAGGACGTTGATCTTGAGTCGGTGGTGCCTCTTGTTGGCGAAGACGCACCGCTGGTACGCGGCATCGTGAGCGCAGAAGCCCTGGTGATGTTCACGGAGAATCGCGCTCCGTCGGGCAGTGCGAGTTTCCAGGCAGAGGGGCTGGAAGTCGCAGGACGGCGGGTGGGGCAGGCGTCTGGGGATGTTGACCTCGACAGCGACGGACGGGTCTCCCTTGCGGTATCGCTGCGTGACGGCGACAGCGCCGTGACCGTTACCGGGTGGGTTGTGCCCGACGAACGACGAGGCGAACTCACCGCCGAACTCGATCCCCTCGATCTCGAATACGTCCGCGGGTACATCCCCGATGAGCTGGAAAACGCACGGGGTGCCATCACGGGAACGCTCACCCTGTCTGGTTCGCTTGATGATCCGCACATTACCGGGTCGCTATCGTTTCGCGACGCCGGATTCTCGCTCACCCGATTGGGAACGGAGTTTTCCGTTGGGGACGACACCATCGAAATAGATCGCAATCTCATCCGGTTCTCCCGGTTTCGGGTGCGGGATCGGCGTGGCAACAGCGCGACAATCAACGGTACCGTGCGCGTCGC
>REDM01000237.1 GCA_007693485.1 Spirochaetaceae bacterium | reverse complement strand
GCAGGAGAATCGTTGTTCTATTCTTCATCATCACACTCCTTGTACTCCCGGGACCAATCATCCCGTTTCCACCGTTGAACATACCGCGCGCGGGCAGCAAATCCAAAGTTTGGCTGGAGATTCTTGGATTGGGGGCAAGGAGACTGGGAGGAACGCGGGTGCGCCGGGGAACTTATTGTATTGCATTTCGTCTGCAATTTAGCAGCGTTACTGCTAAATTGCAGACGAAATGCAATACACAGCGGTTCTCATTTTGCACGCGGGGAGTGCTTGCGCAGCCGCTTCCCGGTCGTTGGCGGCATGAACAAATTCGATGGTTCTGTCATTCATAAGACGCAAATAATCCGCACAGGCCATAGACTGAATAAAAATGGCATCGATCACAGCCGTTTCATCCAGGAGGTTGGATGCCTGCGGGGGTGGCGAACTGCAATGACATACACCGTCTCATCATGGATTCGGTAAACAATCTTGTAGCGAAACCGCTTGGTGATAACGATGCGAAATTCCCCATAGCGTTTCTGAAAGAGAAATGGATTCTCCTGCAAACTCAACATCGTTGCGTAAATGTCGTCGAACAGCCGGTCGCCCAGTCCTTGTCGTAATTGCTCATAGAGCAATCGACCGTTCTCAACGTCATCGCCAACAGCCTCATGGGTCTCCAGGCGATAGCTCACGCAGTTGTTCGGCCGTAAACACGTTCTTTCAGTTGCCCGAGGTTGAGATTACGCTCAGGGTGTTCCTGCATTTCCTTCCACCGATGGCCCACAAGAGCCTTCTCGTCATCGCTGAGCTGGAAATCTTCTTCACTCGGCTCCCAAACAGCTTCAATGATTTCCCGCTGTTCTTCAGGTGAGTGTTTCTTGATCTCTTCGATGATTGCTTCTTTGGTCACCGCGTTTCTCCTCCGATACAAATCTATCATGTTTCTCCTTCCTTGTCGGCTTTTCGACGGTTTTTCCGCGACTCGTGGCTCGGGGGATACGCCGGGTCAACGACCCCGATCCTCCACCGATCTTTCATCCGGCATAGATCTCCTTTGATGCCGAAAATGTGAGCGTGTGGTAGGAGATTCTGCTCGTGGGTTCTCATTCTGCACGCGGGGAGTACTTGCCCAGCCGTTTCCCGGTCGTCATATCAGAGGCCACGGTCCGCACTCACATTTACCGAATTTTCAAGAAAACTCACTCGCAAAACCGCACGGAACTGAGCAAGGCGTACTACAGTGCCGCCGACGGCTGATACTCTGAAAGCGGATCATGTTGCCGGGTTAACCAAAAAAGCCGACGCATTGCGCCGGCTCGAACTGTTTCCTCATCTGCGCAGTCTTTCAGGCTATTCAGGAACGACCCGCCGCAGCACGTGCCGTCCACGCGGACACTCGACCGCCTCAGAACACGATTCCTACGTTCACTCCCGCCATGAAGCTGTTTCCATCCTGATCGAAGTAGTACATCATCGGCACGTCAATCTTCACCGGCCCAAAGTTCAACCCGAAGCCCCCAGTGAGCCGCGGACGAACAAACGCCGGCCCGTCACCGGAGGTGCCCGCGTTGACGTTGGCGGAACCGGGAGTGACTTCGAAACCGTCGGTGTCGCCTTCCAGCACAACCGGGCTGTTGATTGCAAGAGATACGTCTGAGGTGCCAAAGCTCAGGTCAACGCCCGCTCCGATGTTGAAGTCGAACAGCCAGAGAAGTCGCAGGCCTGTCGTCACTTCCAGGGGCACGACAACCGAATCTGACGTCGCGATAGCCGTGAGGACAGGCGCGAGTGCCAGCGAGTAGTTTGCAGGGCCCCCGTGGTCATCCAATTCCACCGGCTCCAGGTCAAAATCCAGGTCAACCTTCAACTCATTGCGCTGATAGGTAACGCCCGACCCAACCGTGACACCCCGCCAGCGAATGAAACCCAATGGAAGCGACCGAGACTCGATGAGCCGATAGTTAGCCAACAACCCAACGCTCATCGCGTTGTATGAGAACCCCTCGGCGCCGGGAATGTCGGAAACGTCCGAGTACCCGAACTTGGCGTTCATGTACAGCCGATCAGAAATGAACCGCGGTCTGAAACCGATCGAAGCCACAACCGGCTGAAACCCGGCGCCAAAATAGAGATCTCCTGCTTCCAACTGGCTCACAGCGCTTTCAAGCAGTGTAAGATCCGCACTGGGAAGAGACGCACTGAACCCGGTACCCACCACCACGGCGAAGCGTGTATAGTCGATGAAAGCCCGCTGGGTGCCGATGTGGGTAGACGTGGCGCCCGAGTCTGCTATTCCCTGAGCGAAGAGGGGAAGATTGAAGTACTGACTGATCGCGCCGTCAATCGAGTTTTCCAAGGCCTCACTCGCAGCTTCCAAAGCGTTGACAATGTCCGGCGGTGCGCCGGGTCCTAGTGTCGGGGGGGTGATTCTTACCTGCTGCGCCCACGCACCCGCCGTCGCCGCTATCACCATAACCGCAACCGCGATCAATCGTCTCGTCATCATGTCCTCCCGTATTGCCGTCCAAAGGTTTTACTTCGGTGCGTCGAGGCAACGCCAATGACCATAGCACACCGGAAGAAAAATCACCCACTACGAGAGATTTTCTCACCTTTTCTCCGCCGGCCCCACGAGCGATGGCGCAACCTGCAAGTCGCGGTCCGCGCCCCCCGGCCCAGCCGCCGCCCGGCGAGTGAACGCCCCGCCGAGCTACGGCCATGGCCCGGCCTCAGGGCACAAAAAAGCCCCGGCAGGAGAAACCGGGGCAAGAGGGTTGGCTGTCCGGGCGTCTCGCGACGATCGGAACAGCCGGCAGGGTATATCGGCGGTAGGAGGCAACAACCGCCATATCCACACCGCAGCAACGCCGCAGTGTCAGATATCGTAATAGAGGGCGAACTCCCACGGATGGGGTCGCAGATCGAGAGCCAGTACCTCGTTGGTCAACTTGTAGTCGATCCAGGTCTCGATCACGTCTGGGGTGAACACATCTCCCTTCAGCAGGAAGTCGTGATCCTTCTCCAGGTGTTCCAGCGCGTTGCGCAGGGTGCCGGGGGTCTTCTCGACCTTGGCGGCTTCCTGCGGCGGCAGGTCGTAGATGTCCTTGTCCAACGGCTCTCCGGGATGAATCTTGTTCTGGATGCCGTCGATCGCAGCCATCATCATTGCCGAGAACGCGAGGTACGGGTTGCACGAGGGATCCGGGCAGCGGAACTCGAAGCGCTTCGCCTTCTCCGAATTGGAGTACATCGGGATCCGGACCGCCGCGCTGCGGTTGCGGCGCGAGTAGGCCAGGTTGACCGGCGCCTCAAACCCGGGTACCAGCCGCTTGTAGCTGTTGGTGGTCGGGTTGGTGAGCGCGAGCAGGGCCGGGGCGTGCTTCAGGATACCGCCGATGGCGAAGAGCGCCGTCTCCGAGAGTCCTGCGTAGCCGTCTCCGTAGAAGAGGTTCTTCCCGCCCTTCCAGAACGACATGTGCACGTGCATTCCGCTTCCGTTGTCGCCAAAGAGCGGCTTCGGCATGAAGGTAACGGTCTTGCCATACTTGCGCGCCGTGTTCTTGATGACGTACTTGTACTTCAGCATGTTGTCTGCCATCTGGACCAGCGGCTGGAAGCGCATGTCGATCTCGCACTGACCGCCGGTGGCGACCTCGTGATGGTGTGCTTCCACCGGAATCCCAATCGACTGCATCAGCAGAACCATCTCGCTTCGGATGTCCACAAGACTGTCCGCGGGTGATACCGGAAAGTAGCCTTCCTTGTAGCGGAGCTTGTAGCCGAGGTTGGGGTTCTCTTCGCGGCCCGAGTTCCAGCGTCCTTCTGACGAATCGAGGAAGTAGTATCCGGTGTTTGCCGTCTGGTCGAAGCGAACGTCGTCGAAGATGAAGAATTCCGCCTCGGGACCAACGAATACCGTATCCGCGATTCCGGACGACTTCAGGTAGGCCTCCGCCTTGCGCGCGATATTGCGCGGGTCGCGGGTGTAGTCCTCGCCGGTGATCGGGTCGCAGATGTTGCAGTTCATCACGATGGTCTTGTGCGCCGTGAAGGGATCGATGAACGCGGTGTCCGCCACCGGCTTCACGAGCATATCGGACTCGTTGATCGTCTGCCATCCGCGGATACTCGATCCGTCGAAGCCAAGGCCTTCCGTGAAGGCGTCTTCCTCGAATACGGTCGCCGGAATCGTGAAATGCTGCCAGATTCCGGGAAAATCCATGAACCGAAGGTCAACCAGATCGACCTTCTCTTTCTCAATCAGGGCCATGACATCTTTAGGTGTCTTTTCACTACTCACTTTGCTGTCTCCTTACCAACAGTGTTCCGCGGGACGTTCTCCTCCCATTCCCGCGATATGGGTGTTTCAACTCAGCCATTACAATACAAGATCCGTGCCAGCGTGGCGACCCATCTCGCATCCCGCCATCGGGCAAAGAGTTACCCGTGGAAACTCGTGACACGAGCCCACCGAACCCAGGAAAAGGGGTATTGTTGGCTACACCAGTGTGAGAAGATTGGTATCAAATATACATGAATGTAGGAATCAAGCGCGCGGAAGGGCGTGCGTTCTGCCCAAATCGCGCATCGTCTCCTTTGACAGCCCCCCGGCTTTGGCGTACTCTGCGCGTATGAACAGCCTGCATACCATGGAAACCGACCGCGCCTGGTTTGAGTCCGAGCTCCTGGATCGGTTCCTGCGCTACGTGCGCATCTACACCACGTCCGATCGGCATAGCACCAGCCGCCCGTCGACGCAGCGCCAGATTGCGCTCTGCGATCTGCTCGCCGAGGAACTCACCGCGCTTGGTGTGCGCGACATCTCGCGCTACCCCAACGGGGTGATCATCGCCCGCCTGGCGGCGCGGGATTCCCGACGGGCGACTGAGCCGCAGGCCACCGCCGCAGGCACGTGCATCGGCTTTATGGCGCACGTCGACACCGCACCGGATTTCACCGGCGAGAACGTCAATCCGCAGGTGGTGCGTGACTACAACGGCGGTCCCATCGCCCTCGGCGCCACCGGTCTCTCGCTTTCCCCGGACGCCTATCCCATGCTCGAACGGTACCACGGCGACACCGTGATCACCACCGACGGCACCACCCTGCTGGGCGCCGACGACAAGGCGGGTATCGCCGAGATCATGACCGCGCTCGCCTGGCTCATCGCTCACCCGGAGGTGCCGCACGCGCCGCTCGAGATCATCTTCACCACCGATGAAGAGATCGGCAAGGGCATGGACGGGTTTCCCGCTGCAGAGAGCAGCTGCCGCTACTGCTACACCGTGGACGGCGGCGACGAGGCTTCGATTGAGGCGGAATGTTTCACCGCGGTACACGCCACGGTGCGGTTTACCGGGTACGCCATTCACCCCGGGCAGGCGCGTGGCAAGATGGTCAATCCCATCACCATGGCATCCGCCTTTGTCGGTATGCTTCCGCAGGCCGAGAGCCCGGAGGCAACCGACGGCCGGTTTGGTTTCTACTGCCCGGTTGAGCTGGAGGCTAACCTGAACGAGGCAACGCTCTACCTGCTGATCAGGGATTTTGAGATGAGCGAGGTCGAACGCCGGACTGCAGCCCTGCACGCCATTGCCCGCGCGGTGGAGGCGGCCTTTCCCGGCGGCACGGCAACCGTGGAATCCGAAGAGCAGTATCGCAACATGCGCGATATTATCGCGGAGCACCCGCAGGTGATGGATCTGCTCGAAGAGGCGCTCGCCGCCACCGGCGTTGCCGCAGAGCAGCACAGCATTCGCGGCGGAACCGACGGATCACGCTTCACGCAGATGGGAGTCCCCACGCCCAACATCTTCACCGGTGCGCAGAATATGCACAGCCGCTTCGAGTGGGTGGGCCTTCGCGCGATGGTGCGCGCTTCAAAGACGGTGGTGAATCTCGCCCAGCTCTGGGCGGGTCGATAACGGCGCGCCGCCCCGCGGGCTAATCGCGAAATACGCGCGGGACGCGGCGGCTCACCCAGCAGGTGACCTCGTAGGGAATGGTGCCCAGGGTGACGGCAATGTCTTCCGCACTGGGGCCGGCGGGGTCGGGGCCAAAGAGCACCACCCGGTCCTCCACTCGCGCCTGCGACTCGGGGCCCAGGTCCACCATGAACTGATCCATGCAGACGCGACCCACAATCGGCACCCGGTGCGCCCGGCCCGTGGCCGCTTCGTGTACCAGCACCTCGCCACGGCTCGACAGCCCACGGTTGATGCCGTCGGCGTATCCGGCCGGGACGGTTCCAATCACCGTCTCGCGCGGAGCGGTCCACGTCATCCCGTAAGAGACGGTGGCGCCTTTGGGAACCCGCTTCACAAACGAGAGTCGCGAGCCAAGTTCCATCACCGGCTTGAGCTCGATCGGTCGTTCCTGCTCGGTCGACGGATAGTAGCCGTAGACCGAAATTCCCGGCCGCACCATGTCTCCCCAGGTGTGGGGGTGGGCCACGATGGCGCCGGAGTTGGCCGCGTGCACCAGACCCGGATCAACGCCGGCCGCACGAATCTTCTGCGCGACCTGTTGAAGGCTTTGCCACTGCTGCTCGGTTGCGCCGTTGTCCGGTCCGTCGGAGAGGGGAAAGTGCGTGGCGGTACCGGCGAGCACCAGCCGGGGCAGGGCCGAGAGCTGCCGGGCGATCTCCGGTGCAGCCTCCGGGGTGCAGCCGTAACGCCCCATGCCGGTGTCCACCTTCAAGTGAACCGCCACCGCCATGTCCAGGCGCTGCGCCACCAGCGAGAGCGATCGGCCGTACTCGATCGAGGCAACAAAGGGCGAGAGCTGATACTGCACGAGTTTCTCGTATTCAAACGACGCCGGCGGTCCGTAGAGCAGAATCGGTACCGCGATGCCGGCATCGCGCAGTTCGGCCCCTTCGTCCACGGTGGCTACCCCGAGGTGGGTGATTCCTTCCTCGACGGCCACGCGGGCGACGGCTCCGGCTCCGTGTCCGTAGGCGTCCGCCTTCACGGCCACGCAGACTGCCGGTGGTTTCCGGCCCGCCGCGGCGCACTCGGCGTCCAGGTGCGAACGGATCTCCCGCAGGTTGTGTCGAAGGTTACTCAAGTGAATGGCGGCAACGGTTGCTCTCATGGGTCTATTGTACACCCGGTTCGGCACATCAATACAGACTGACGGCAGACGCCTTGAAGGTCACGTGTACGGCTACTCCCGGGTGCAGCGC